>JBDKJJ010000087.1:0-20482 GCA_039796635.1 Bacteroidota bacterium | reverse complement strand
TAAGTGGTAATGCAACTGATAGAGCAACTGAAGCTGCAATTTTATTTAAAAATGGAATTTCAAAAAAAATTGTTTGCACTGGTGGAAATCAAAGTGGCGATTTTAAAATTTTAGGACTGAAAGAACTTGAATCAGATATGATTCGTTTGAAACTTTTGCAATTAAATATTCCTGATTCATGTATTGAAGTTATCCATGAAGGAACAAGTACTTTTGAAGAAAGCAATGTAGTAAAATCATATTGTGAGAAAAATAAAATTAAGATAGCAACTGTGGTGAGTAGTGCATTTCATACCCGAAGAATTTATTCAATTTTCAATAAAACATTTAAAAATTCTGATACAAAATTAATCGTTCATGCAGCTCCATCAATCAGTTATAACATTGATGAATGGTGGAAAAATGAATATGGTTTATTGGCAGTTTATGATGAGTATATTAAGTTGGGCTATTATTGGTTGAAGTATTAAACTAAAATTTTCAATTTGAAAATTCAAATAAAACTATTTTGATAACTGATTTTTAATTAAGCTACGCATATATGTTTTCATACGTTCTTTGTGTTCTGTATTCAAATATTCTTTTGTATCTTTTGCTCCTACCATTTCGAAACTGGCATAATTACCATTGATATATATCATCATAGTGCCAAATATGGTCATGATAAAAAGTGGAATATCAGTTTTTTTAAACAACTTTTTTTTAAAACCATCTTCAATAATGCTCTCAATTAATGAAAAATTATCCATCATTTTAGCAGAAACAAACCGTGATAATCCTTCTCTTTTATTGCTGCTAATTTCTTTAAATACAATTTGAACCATATTTGTATTCGTGAAAAAACGTTCAACATATAAATCCACAATTAAATTTAGTTTTTCACATGGATTGAGTTTTGGATTTTTTAATTCTTCAATATCGGTTCTTAAATGAATAAGATTTTTATTTAAAATCTCTTTATACATATCTTCTTTCGAACCAAAATAATATGAAATCATTGCAAGATTAGTTCCTGATTCGTTAGCTAAAAGCCTTGTGCTTACTCCATCATAACCCTTTTGTGCGAATAATTTTTTCGCACATTCCAAAATGTGTTCTTTTTTTTCTAATCCTTTTGTTGATGCAGACATTCTTTAATGCTAAATAAAATTGAAGTACAAAATTAAACAAATGTTTAAGCAAAATCAAACGTTTGTTTAACTTTATTTTTAAACTAAAATGTATCCATAATTTTCTGTGCGCCTTTTTTACCAGTTAAACTTCCCATTGCAACTCCCATTCCGTTGCATCTTAAAGCCACGGCAATATTTTTACTTATAAGCTCAATCATTGGTAGTTTGTTGTTGCCAATGCCCATAATTCCACTCCAACGCATATCAATTTCAATCTTTTTATTTGGTAAAATAACATTAGTAAGAAGGTTTTCTAATGAGTTTTGAATTTTGATTGTTGTATTCATTTCATTGGTTGTTTCTTCTTCAAATGCCAAATTTCTACCGCCTCCTAACAAAATTCTATCGTTAATGTTTCTGAAGTAATAATAACCTTTATCATAATGAAAAGTACCTTTAATGTTTAAATTTTTAATTGGTTGAGTTATTAAAACTTGCGCCCTTGCTGGTTTAATATCTAAATTTGAAATTAGTTGTGGCGCAAATCCATTTGTGCTAACCAATATTTTTTTTGCAGTAAAATAAAAATTTTTTGAATGAAGTTCGCAGTAATTATTACAGTCATTTATTTTATCAATTGTTAATCCAAACAATATTTCAACGCCAAATGATTGAGTTTTTTTGATCAAACTTTTTATCATTTTGCCAGTATTAATCTGCCCTTCAAAATTATTTTTAATTAAATGTTTTGTGTTCTGAAAACCAAATTCTTTAATGCTTTCATCTGAAGGAGTGAATGTATTTGAACTTCCAATAATTGGTTTTAAAATTTTATTTAGATATTCAATTTTAGTAGAACATTCATTGAACGCTTCATTGTCTGTTTCTGTAAAAATTTCATATCCACCATTTACTTCCAATTCTAATTCATTACTTCCTAAATTTTTCTTCAATAATTGTAAGCCATTCCATCGTTGCTCAATTAATGATAGTACTTCATTTTCACTGCTTGATTTGATGTCTTCTAATATTTCTGAAATGCTTCCGAAACAAGCAAATCCAGCATTTCGTAAACTTGCCCCAAAGGGTAGGGCTGAACGTTCAATGATTAAAACATTTAAATGCGGTGAGTTTTGTTTTAATGTTAAAGCTGCATTTAAACCAACAATGCCACATCCAATAATGCAAACATCAATGTTCTTAAAATAACTTTCACGTTCCCAATAAGAAAGCATAAATTGTAATTTTATGCAAGATTACAATTTATGCTTTTAGGTTTTTATATTAATGATGTTAAATTATTTTGCTAACGGGCCATCCCATTTTTCAAGTCCATCTTGTAAATTGTATAATTTAGTAAAACCATGCTTTGCCATTAATTCACATGCTTCTTTGCTTCTGATTCCTTTCAAGCAATAAACCAAATATTCTTTTTTCTTATCAAATTTTTCAATTTCATTTTCAAAATTAGGGTGATAAATATCTAATTTTCTTGAATCATAAATGTAGCCAGCATGCCATTCATCAGGCGTTCTTACATCTAAAACAACAAAACCTGGATGTTTCATTTTTTCAAGAAAATCATTTGAGCTGATATTTTGAAATGATTGCTGAGTGTTTGAATTGTGTGTCATTGTTATAAGTATTTAATAACACAAAGGAATTTGATTTCAGCCAATCATGAAATGATTATCATTAGCCTTAAAAATGATAATAATCAGTTTTAATTTTTAATGAACTTTTGATGGAAAACTGAGCCTTTATCATCAGTTATAATAACACTATAAAATCCGTTTTGTAAAAAACTAACATTAAATCTGCCCAATGAATTTGAAAATTCAGGAGTAATAAATTCTGAATTGTTATCTGTTTGATAAACAAGTCTTCCAAGAATATCATAAAAACTAAACTGTGTAAAATGAAATTGAGATTGATTGAAATAAATAAATTGAGAAGATGGATTTGGGAAAAAATAAAACGATGATGAATTGTTGAATCCTGCTTCAGGTGTTTGTTGTACGTCTTTTCTTACAAGAAACCAACAATCAGGGTCAAAATATAAAATATCAATTTTTTCATTAAGATTGATTTCAAAAGTTTGATTATTGGATGTGAAATTTAAAAAAATTAAAGTGTCTTTTCTTACACCACCTTCTGCATATTTTGATAATCTAAATGGCAATTTCATTGCCCAAAATAATTCATCATTTTGATTTGAAATGAATTGAATTTTTACTGATAAAAGATTTTCCTTGTTCTGAAACCATTTGATTTTTAATTCAGGAATTTCTTTTCCTGAATACCAAATTTTGAAAAAATTATCAACTTTTTTATTCCAAGTTACTTCAATGTTTTTCTTAAAAAAATCAGTATTTGTATAGCTATATTTTATTTCAGGGCTTTGAATATAATTTTTAACAGCATTGAAAAACAAGGTGTCGCCCATTTGATAACGCAGTTGATGTAATACCCAAGCCCCTTTTAAATAGGTATAATCACCACTAAAAATTCTTGAAACTTTTGTTGTGTCATCACAAAAAACTGAACCAGAATTAATATCCATTAATCGTTGATATGAACCCCATTTCCAACTTTGCCAATTTTCATATATTCCACAACATTCATCAGCCATTGCAGCGCAATAAGTTGCAAAGCCTTCATTCAACCAAATATCTGACCAACTGTAGCAAGTTGCTTTATCACCAAACCATTGATGTGCCAGTTCATGAGCTAATAATCCTAAATTGTAATTGGATACAAATGTTTGTGTTTGATGTTCCATACCACCGCCCCAACCAAATTGTGCATGACCATATTTCTCTTTTCTGAATGGATAATCACCAAATCTTTTTTCGTAGAACTTGAAAATATTTAATAAAAATGGGGTTATGGCTTTGGCATAAAAAGTATCCTCAGGATATGCAAAATTCTGTATTAATAAACTATCATTATTGTTGATTACAAATTCATTATACTCTGTATAATTAGTACAAGCAATTGCAATTAAATAAGTAGCAATTGGATAACGATGCTGCCAATGTGTAGTGTTTAAGTTTGAATTATTGCTAATGCTTTTTCTTATTCCATTTGAAACTGAAATAAAAGAATCAGGGGCTGTAATAAAAATATCAATCGAATCAATTTTGTCATTTAAACTTTGTTTGCAAGGCATCCAATCGGCTGCACCATAAGGTTCACTTAATGTCCAAATTATTCCACTTCCGTTATGCGTTTGTTGTTTAAAAGCTCCAAATCCATTTTTGCCAACGGGTTTTCCGTGATAAAATATGGTAATTGAATCAATGCTATTTTGTTGGATGCTGCTGAAAAAATCAACAATCAATTGATCTGTTGAACGATGAAATAAATTGGGAGAGTTGTGATAGTAAACACTATCAACAATCAATGAATCCGAACAGTCAAGAATTAAATAATTAAATGGCTGAAGTAAAGTTTCAAAATGAAAAGTAATTTCTCCTTGAATACTCCATACATTTGGATTGATAAAAAACTCAAGTCTTTCATATTTGATATCAAAGCTTTTGTCAGTTGATGTACCTATTATTTTTGCTTTTGAAGTAAAATTAAAATGTTGTTGTTCTTGTTCAATTATATTCTTCATTTCACAATTATCCAAACAATTTTCAGCCTGTGAAAATCCTGTTTTTACAAACTGCAAAATGAGAATAGTGAAAAGAAGTATTTTTTTTATCATCTTGTTTTAATGAATTCTATCGCCACGTAACGAAAGGTTAGCAATGATATTTTTCTCTATTTCAAGCAATTCTTCCCATCGAGTTTTCACTTCATCATTTGGTAAATATTCATTTGCCAAATCCATAAATAAGCGATAATGTCCTGCTTCTGAAATCATAAATTTTCGATAAAATTCTCTAAAATATTCATCCGTTAATCCTTCACTTAGTAATCTAAATCTTTCACAACTTCTGGCTTCAATTAGTGCAAAAATCAATAATGAATCCATCATTCTGTTTTCACGGCTACCACCTTTTCGATGATGTTCACGAAGCTGACTGACATATTCATCTTTACGTTGTTTTCCTAACGTAAGATTTCTTTTATTTATTTCATTTAATACAGTTCTGAAATGCGCCCATTCTTCAGTTACAATTGGAGATAATTCTTCTACAATTCTTTTTTTGTCAGGATAGGCTTGAATTAATGTAATGCAGCTTGATGCTGCTTTTTGCTCACAATAAGCATGGTCTGTAAGAACTTCTTCTAAACTTTTTTCGGCTAAATTAACCCATCGTGGGTCGGTTGGTAATTTTAAGTGTAGCATTCACAAAAATAATTTATTCTGCTTAAACACGAAACGATTTTTCAACTGGATAAAAATATTATTGTTCAATGGCGCAAAAATTCACACCAAACATTTCTTTTAGGGCTGCATATTGCTTTTTATAAGCTTCAATTTCATTATTAGTTCGTTTAGTTTTAGTTGCCACAATCATGATGTTTTTTGGTGTATCATTTACATCTACAAAGTCAAAAACTTTAGTTTTATAACCTTTGCTTTCTAACCATAATGATCTTAATGAATCTGTTAAAATTTCTGCTTGTCGTTCAAATAAAATCCCGTGTTTGGTGATAGGATGAATTGAGTTATTCGGTTTCATACTTTTTCTAACTTGTTTATGGCAGCATGGGGCACAAATAATTATTTCAGCATTTGCTTCAAGTCCTTTCTTAATAGCATCATCAGTAGCTGTATCGCAAGCATGTAATGCAATTAAAATATTCATTCCGTCAATGTTTGTATTCTGAATTGTACCTTCTTCAAATTGCAAAAATTCCATTTTATTTTCTTTAGCAATTTGATTGCAAATTTTCACTAAATCACTTCGCATTTCAACTCCTGTAATTTTTGTGTTTCTGTGTTGTTGCATTTCATAATCTGCCAATGCAAAAGTTAAATAACCCTTACCACACCCCATATCTACAATTCGTAAATCATTTTTTAATTTTGATTCATTCAAAATACTTGCTACAATTTCAACATATCTATTTATCTGCTTGTATTTATGTTGCATTTCTTTTTTCACATCTCCATTTGAATTCATTATGCCTAATGAAATTAAATATTGTTTTTGATGCTGCCCAATTAATCTTGTTTTTTGATGATTATGCTCTAAAGAATTTTTTTGATTATCAATTACTACATTTTTTTTAACCACTTTTGAAGTTCCATTTTTATTTTGAATAAGATGATAATTGGCTTCTGAAGTAAAAATATCAGCATTAAAAAAATTATTTTGAAGTAAAGTTTTTATTTGTTCTATTGATTCATTTGTCGCATAATTTTTAGTTATATCATTAGTTTTGTTTCTGAAAACAAAACTGTATTGCATTTCATTTTTGATTAAAACAGGTTTTACCAATACATTTTTTAGTACATCATTTTTGATACGCTGATTGCCAAGTGTAGCTTTAATAAATTTATTTTCAGATAAAGATATGTGCAGTAAATCGAAGAAGTTTTCTATGGTCATAAGCAATAAAAATTATGTTTTATAGAAGCTTGAAAGTGAAATTTTAAAACAATATTAAAATGATTTGCAACCACCTACATCATTGTATCTGTGTTTTTCACTTTCACAATCATACATGAATACATAACTTGCATAAATAAAAGAGAGGAAATAATAATCTTTACTTGCTGAGTTTCCTCTTATATTACCAGTTGGGTCATTATTAGGATATTTGTATTTTCCTGGAAATGATGCAGCTACTGATGCAGGACCTTTTTCTGCTAACAAAATTACAGGGCTTGGATATGTTTTACTTACATCATCAATATAATCGGTAAAAGTTTTTCGAAATCCCATTTCAAAACCAATAATTATTTTTTTTATAGGAATAAATTTAATGCCAAGTCCGATTGGTATTGATGGTTGATTGATCCAATATTTTTTTCTGTCAGGATATGCTGATGTTCCTTGCCCTTCAGTGCTTAATGACCTTAAATCTCCAAATTTATTACTTGGTCTAAAATTAAAAATTGCAATTCCGATAGTGCCATAAACTGACCAATTATATTGCCTACAAGCCGTAAATTCAGGATAATTATATTCAAGCATTAAAGCATATTCTTTCAATGGCGATTGAAAATTTAAATTTCGAGCCTTTAGTGAAGCTTTATTATATGCATCATTTCCAGATAAATTACCTTGACTATATTGAAATTTATAAACCCAATTTCTGCCACGTTGATATTTTAAAAATGCTCCATATTCTTTGTGAATATTTTTAATTTGAATAATTCCTTTTGATAAATCTCCATAATAGTGGCTTTCACCAATGTGAAATCCAATTTCAAAAGCAGTGTATCGTGTTGAAACTTTATTTGATTTTAAAAAATCATTTTCAGCAAAAATTGAATTTGAAACTAACGTAATTATTAGGCTAAGCAATATTTTTTTCATACAAAAAATTTAACGTTACGAATTTAATCTTTTTATGAACCACAATTAAAAATGTTAGTTACAATTAATTGTTGATTGTAATTTTGTTTTATTTACGTTAATTAATTAAGTAGTTTTACGTATAATAATACAGCAATGTACTTTTGTTCTGTAAAAAATTAAAACAATATTTTTGCGAAATAGTTATGGTTGCTCATTTGTTTAAATGTTTGCGCCATACAATTTTCACTAAAACCACTAATTTAAATTGAGATATATTAAGCTGATATTACTTCTGTATTCATTTGGATATTTTGCTTGCCAATCAAGCAATAATTCAAGTATAAAAGTTGTTCCTAAAAATTTCAATCCTGATGGATTATCTTCAGGAGTAGTATTAACATCAGTGTTAGTTCACTCTAATAGGTCACATTCATACTCAATTTATTTGCCAAGTAAAAAAATTGAAAATAATAGATACAACATTTTGATTTTTTTTGACCCTCATGCAGAGGCAGTGAGAACAATTACCAAATATAAAAATTTGGCTGAGAAATATTCTTGCATTTTAATTGCAAGTAATGATTCAAAAAATGGTGTTGATGTAAATACTTCTAAGCAAATTGTGGAGGAATTGGTTAATGAATCAATTGAGTACTATCAAGCAGATGAAAAAAAAATATTGTTATGCGGCTTTAGTGGTGGTGCAAAAGTGGCAATAAATTCAGCTGTTGAAATGAGTAATATTTCAAGAGTAGTATATTGTGGCGCAGCTTCTCCTTTTCAAAATTGTAATCATCAACTTTCACTTTTGGGCTTTGCTGGCAGAATGGATATGAATTATAGTGAAGTGGTTAGTGCAGGATTAATTAAATCATCAAACAATGTAAATAATTATTGTGTTGAATGGAATGGAAAACATGAATGGCCTGATTCAGCTACATTTGAACAAGCTTTTTATTTTATTGACAATAATTATTTTAAATTAAATGTAATTAAAATTGATGAATCAAAAGTTAAGTTGATGGAAGAAGAGCAAATAATTCATCAAAAGTATATTTCAGATTTGCAAACAAAAGATGAAGTTTATTGGCAATCAGAAATTATAAAACTAAATTCAAATATTGATGAAAATGGCTTAAACCAAAGGTTATTAGGTTTTATTTCATTAATGTGTTATTCTATTGCAAACCAAATTATTCATCAGGGCGATGTGAAAACTGCCAAAAGGATTTTAAATATTTATAAAATGGCAGATCCTAAAAATCCAGATTGTGATTATTTTTTTGCATTAATGTATGCTAAAATGAATCAACCTGATCGGGTTTTTATTTCCTTGAATAACGCCATTGCAAATGGCTTTAAAGATGTTGCAAAAGTAAAATCTGAACCTATTTTGTCTAACTTTTTTCAAGATAAACAAATGAACGAAGTAATTACAAAAATAAAATAATTAATTTATTCTAATTGTTCGTAAAATGAATCAGGAAGAAGGTTTCCGCCATCAGCAGCTTGAGTTGCTAAAAAATCACAGCGTTCATTTTCTGGATGATTGTTGTGTCCTTTTATCCATTTAAATTTCACATTATGTGTTGAATAAACTTCTAAAAAACGTTTCCACAAATCTGGGTTTTTTACATCCTTGAAGTTCTTTTTTATCCAACCATAAATCCACTTTTTTTCAATTGAATCAACCACATATTTTGAATCACTGGTTATAGTTACATCTGCATTTTTTATTTTGATTGCCTCTAATGCAACAATCACAGCCAATAATTCCATTCGGTTATTAGTAGTTTTTCTATAACCTTGTGATATTTCTTTTCTATGTTTTCCGCTAATTAAAATTGCTCCATAACCACCTTTCCCTGGGTTACCACGGCTGCTTCCATCAGTAAATATTTGAATCATGTTGCAATAAAAATAAAAAACATTTTAGTTTTACAATAATCATTCAAACATTTTAATCATTTTTGAATAGATAAAATTATAATTATATGCTACAATCAGCAGTTCACAATAAAGGCAGCCGACTTTTTATAATACTTGGCGCTTTTTTTATAGCCAACGCATTAATTGCCGAATTCATGGGGGTAAAATTATTTACACTTGAAGGTTCATTAGGTTTACAACCTGTGAATTGGAATTTATTCGGAAATTCATTTAGTTTTAATTTAACAGCAGGGGTTTTGTTATGGCCTGTTGTATTCATTATGACTGATATTATAAATGAATATTTTGGTGAAAAAGGTGTTAAGCTATTGTCATATTTAGCTGCAATACTTTTAATATATGCATTCTTGATGCTTTATCTTGGAATAAAATTACAACCAGCCGCTTTTTGGATTGAAAGTAAAAAATCAGTTGGCGTACCTAATATGAACGATGCATACCAGCAAATTTTCGGACAAGGAATTGGAATTATTATTGGTTCACTTTCAGCATTTTTAATTGGTCAAGTAATTGATGTAATTGTATTTCATCGTATAAAAAAAATTACTGGTGAAAAATATATTTGGCTTCGAAGCACCGGTAGTACTTTGGTTTCACAATTGATAGATAGTTTTGTGGTGTTGTTTATAGCATTTTATTTGTACCCACGTTGGGCAAATTACCCACCTGAATCACAGTTTTCATTTAGCTTAGTAATGACCATTTGTGTTGGAAATTATATTTATAAATTTGTAGTAGCAATTGTACTAACGCCTATATTATATTTAGTACACAATGTAGTTGAAAAATACTTGGGAGCTGCTTTATCTTCTGAAATGAAACAAATGGCAATGAAGGATGAATTATAATTTTTGTTTGAAAATTAATTAAAATTAAAGGCTGTTTTATAAATGAAAAATAAAAAATTAAGCATTGTTGCGTTGCTATTATTTTGCAATGTTCAAAAAAATATTGCTCAATCTGATACAATACTTTCATATTCAAATTACAACTCACCACTTCCAAATAATAATGTAACCGATATACTTCTATTAAAAGATAATAAAACTAAATGGATAGCCACTTGGGGAGGAGGTATCACAAAATATAACGGCAAAAATTGGCAAACTTTTAATTCAAAAAATTCAGCATTAAGTTCTGATTTTATAAATGAAATTAAGCAAGATTTAAAAGGAAATATATGGATGGCTACCAATCAAAATGGAGTAGATAGATTTGATGGTAAAAAGTTCTCAAACTTTAAGATAGGTAAATTTAATGCTATATTAAGTATCGCAATAAAGAAAAATGGTAATGTTTTAGTTGGTACTTATAATGAAGGATTGTTTGAAATTATTAATAATGAAGTTAAAAAAATATGGGGTGGGGAAGATGCTTTAAATTTTTCAGTTGAAGCAATTTGTATTGATTTAAATAATAAAATTTGGATTAGTACTGGCAAAGGAATTTATTATTCAAATGAAGAAAATCATTTTAAAAAGATGATTATTGATTCAACTCAAAAAAAACAAAAAGTGAATTTTGGTATTGCAACAGATAGTAAAGGAAATGTTTGGTGTGCAACTTTTCCTAAAGGAACTTTACAAAAGTGGAACGGGAAAACTTGGGAAATTTTTGAAGAATCTGCAACTCAATATTTGAAAAATAAATTATCAAATCCCTCAAAAGAATTTTTTAAGCATGCTTTTTATATTGATTCAAATGATAATATTTATTTGGCATCACAAAAGAATAGTTTAATGAAATTTGATGGAACTGATTGGGTATCACTAACTGATAAGCAACAAAATAAATCAACTATTGCATCTGTAGCAATTGATAGCAGTGGTAATATTTTTTCAGGAACTTGGGGTAGCGGAATGATACAATTACATGTTCAAAATAATAATTTTAATTCATCTGACTTTTCAAAAATAATTAATAGAAGTATATCTGATAAGTTTGTTATTTCTTCTAAATCTACAAAGTCAACTATTGCAATTTATGATCATGGAGTGGTTGATGGAGATATTGTTTCGTTATATATAAATGATATTTTAGTAACTGAAAACTATGAGTTAACTGCTGAGAAAAAAACATTCAGATTGGATTTAACTCCCCATTCTGAAAATAGGATTTTATTAGTAGCTCATAATCTAGGTTCACAACCTCCAAATACAACTAGCTTAGTATTAAATATTGATGGTAAGAGCAGAAGATTCGATTTAAATAATGATTTAAAAAGAAGTACAGCAATAGTTATCAAAACTGATTAATGCTCAAAAAAAAAGAGGATGTTGAAAAATCAACATCCTCTTTTTTTTAAATTTATGAATCAAATTAGTTATTTGATTTAATAACCTTAATAGTTAATAATTCATTATTTGATTTCACTTTAATTGAATAAACTCCGTTTGGATAATTCAACATTGAAATTTTCTCATTAAATCCATTAGTAGATTTAGATGTGATTGATTTAGTTTCCATTACCTGACCTAAAGCATTAATGATAGTCATTTCAGCATTATTTGAATTCATTCTGAATGAAAGGTTCATCATATCTTTTACAGGATTTGGATATGCATAAATATTATTTGTTTCAATATTATTTATACCCGAAGCCCAAGCACCAACTTGCATTGTATCGGTGTAAGTTCCGCATGGCCCAATTACAGTTAAAATAACGTTATATAAACCATGATGAGCATAATTGTGTGTTGGATTCTGTGTAAAATCTAAAGCAGTAGTGTCACCAAAATCCCAAGTCCATGAAATTGAACCAACAGATAAATCAGTAAATTGTACAAACGTAGAATCAGCAGTATAAGTAAAATTAGCTGAACCAGCTCCAACAACTAACTGAATAGAATCAATAACTGAACAACCAGGAGCTGAAGACACAACTACATGTGTCCAACCTGAATTATTAACAATAATGGTATCATTTCTAAAAGTTTTACCATCATCCCACATGTAAGTATATCCTCCACCAAAACCACCACCTTGAGCTCTTAAAACAACAGTTGCTCCTGCGCAAACTGTATCAACACCTGGATTAATATTTGTAATTGCACCTGGATTAGGTGGGTTAACAGCTGCGACTGTAATTGTAACAGTTGAAGTACATAAACCAGTTGTTCCTGTAATTGTATAATTTCCACCACCAGGACCACCAGCAGGTGTAACTGATGCAGAATCATTTGATGAACTTAAAAAAGTAACTCCATTAGTATTATTCCAAGTATATGAAGTAGCACCTTTAATAGTTACTGTAGCGCTTGTTGATGTTAAAGTGCAATATCGAACAGTAGTTGAAGGAGTAACTGTTAAAACTGGTTGTGTACCATTTAATACAGTAATAGTTCTTGAAATAGTATCAGAACATCCTCCAGTATTTGTAACTATTAACGTATATGGAAAACTTCCAACAGTATTCATCACAATTGTATCTCTTCTTGTAGTAATTCCATTGCTCCAATTGTAAGTTAAAGCTCCGCCAAAGCCACCACCATTCGGGCCAGTTAAAATTAATGTTCCCATACACATTGAATCATTTGCAGCAATATTAGTTGTCATTGTTGCTGTTGGAGGATTAGAACGAGTTACTGTAGCAGTTGCACTTGATGAACAAACACCATTTGATGCTGTAACTGTATATACAGTTGTTCCACCACCAGGTCCGCCACCACCTACAGGTGATGCTACCACTGTAGTTCCAGTTGATGTATTTAATGTAGCAGATGGAGTCCAGCTATAAGTTGTACCTGTACCTGAAGCAGTTAAAGTAACACCTGCTCCACCAACGCAATAGGTAGCTGTTGATGGCGTTACTGAAACAGTAGGGGCAGTGCCAGAATTTACAGTTACAATTACAGTGTCAGAAGAGCTACAACCAGTTGCATTTGATGTTGCTGTTCCAATCACTTGTATAGTGCCTGCTGTAGTTCCAACAATTGTATCATTTCTTGTTGTTTTACCACTTGGTGTCCAAGAATATGTACCACCACCACCTGGTCCGCCACCAATATTTGGCATAGTTAAAATTAATGTTTGACCTATACAAATTGAATCATTAGCTATTGAAGAAGTTATATTTGCATTAGGTGAATTGCTCACTATCAATCTAACTTGAGCAGTATCTGTACAACCTAAAGCATCAGTACCTGTTATTACAATAATTCTTGTGCCACCGCCAAAGCCACCACCAGCAGGCGGTGTTGCTGTTACTGAACTACCAGTTGTAGAGTTTAATCCAGCGTTAGTTGATGACCAAGTAAAATTTACGATACCTGCACCTGTAGCGTTAAGTGATGTGGTTGTGCCACTACAAAGTGACGTAACTGTTGGAGAGCCAGAAACTACTGGTAATGCTGCATTACTAATCATAATTGAATCAACAGGGGTAGTGTAAGTTAAACCTGAATTTGAACAAGTAACTGAACATTGATAATATACCACTGTTGTTGGTGAAGATAATATACCAGTTGAAGCAGTAACTGAATTAGTTGAACCGCTTAAAGTTGTAAAAGCTCCAGTAGCTGATGATGAAGTTTGCCAATTATAAGTTAATCCAGATGCATTTGTAATTGGGCTTGTAAGCGATAGAGTAGCAGACCCAGAACCTCCACAAATTACATTTGTGCTATTAACAATAGAGCCAACATTAGGTGTACCTGCACAAGCAGGTGGGTATGGAGTCCAAGACACATCATCAATAAAAATGTTTCTACCAGTATTTGCAGGACCACCGCCAGCAGCAATACGTTGACTTGTACCTTGTAAGATAAAGTAGTTGGTTGCACCATTAAAAGATGATGGTACTGCAAATGAATATTGATACCAACCAATTGAAGCTTCTGTTTGTGGTAATGCTATAGCTGTAGAACGTGCAATAGCACCTATTCTTGTAGCACCAAATGTAGTATCAATTGTATTCATCCACACAGTTATACTATCACCTTGAGCTGAAACTGATGTATCACGATATACCCATAAACTAACATTTGTAGAATTTGAACCTCTACCTGAGTAATCAATTACTGGAGAAATTAAATTTTGTGTGCTGCCAGCAGCATTGTTTCTACTATCAAATCTCCCCATAGCTAATCCAGCATAAGGGTTAGCGGTTGGGTTTGTTCCGGCAGGTGTTGTTCTTCTCCAAATTTGATTTCCACCTGGTCCTCCTATAATCATTGGTGAAATTCTCCATCCTGTAGGAGCAAATGTAGTTGATTCAAAGCCTTCGGTAATTGTAATTTGCCCGAATGAATTTGAAGCAAATACAACCGAAAGTACTACTGAAAATAGCACAAAAAATTGTTGTAATGTTCTTTTTGTCATTTGTTTATTTTTGATTTAATATTATGAATGAGAAATAAGTTGTGCTGCAAAATAAAAAAATATTAATCTTATTGATTTATATTATTTTTTTGAAACTTTATAAAATTCAATTAATACTCGAATCCTACTAATTGAAATAGTTCATTTAAAGGCAATTTTTCAAATTTTCTTTCTTGAAGGAATTTTATTTTTTTGCTGATTGTTTTAGAATTAGGCAATTCTTTTTCTGAAATCATTTCAAATACATATTTGTTGTTGTTCCTAATTAAACTGAATTGTAGTGGAAATGAATTTGGGTCAAAAGGATATTGAAAATTATATATCAGATTGTCAGTTTCAGGAATTTCATTTGTTAGGCAAGTTGTACTTGTATACATTTTGTTTAAATATTTTATTTTTATAACCGAGAAATTATGATTCAGAATTTGGTACGGTAGTTCAGGGGAGGAAAAAAAGCTTTGAGTACTATGAAGTTGAAGTAATGATCCAAATTCTGTTGTATAACAAAAATTCCCTTTTTTTGATAAATAATAATAATTTACAGTAGGTTCATTAATTTTTTTTGTACCTATAAGTGTATCGTTCCCTATGATTATGCTTGAATAATTATAGTCAGAATTTTGATACACTTCAACTCTTGCACTATCATTATTTATTGATTTTAAGGAAGCTTTTTTGAAATTCTCAATAGGGTTCACTTCCTCAGTTGAATCAGCTTTTATATTTTTTAAAAGTGTTGAAAAAGTTTCAAAATAAGCTCCTTTATCATAATTGAAATTGCCGGTGGTACATTCAAATAAGCTTTCATTTTCAAGATTTTGTAAATAATAATCTATTTCAACTTTGTCAGCTAATGGTTGAAGTTTCAATTTATACTTATAAACCTTTGTTTTGCTTTCATTTGAAGAAGCATCATTGGATTGAGCATAAATTTGAGATGAGAAAAAACACAATGCAGCAAGTAATAGTGAAATTTTTTTTATCATGGTTTAATTAATTTTTGATTACCAAATAAGTTTTTCTTTGTTTAAAAATGATGCAATCCCTTTTTTACAATCATCTGTTGCACGGGCAGTTGCATTTTGTTTAGCAGCATATTCTAGAGCATCTTCAATATTTAAATGTTGCACTGCTGAAATTAAATGTTTTGTTAACGCTAATGATTGACTGCTTGCTTGCAAAATAAGTTGATTGCATTTATCTTTTACAAAATCGTTGATACTTTCTTTTTCCACAATTTTGGTGATTAATCCACAGTTTTCCGCTTCTTGTGCTGAAATAATATTTCCAGTCAATAATAAATCTTTTGCTTTTGCTTCTCCAATTTTACGCAATAAAAACACACTTACAATAGCAGGGATAAATCCGATTTTCACCTCTGTAAAGCCAAATTTTGATTCTGGTGTTGCATAACAAAAATCACAAACGTTTGCCAAACCGCATCCTCCAGCTAATGCAGCTCCTTCAACTTGAGCTATAACTACTTTTGGAAAATTATAAATTGTCTCAAATAGTGTCATTAAATGCCTACTATCTTGTAAATTTTCTTCAAAAGTGTTTTTTTGTAGTTGTTGCAAATAACTTAAATCAGCACCAGCACAAAAGGCTTCTCCATTTGCTTTTATTACTACAACTTTAGCCTTTTCATCCAATTCAATTACCTTTAGTGTTTCTAATAATTCTGACACAACAAATGTGTTCAGAGCATTTCTTTTTTCAGGTCGGTTTAAAGTGATTGTAGCAATTCTATTTTCAATTTCTAAAGTGATAAACTCCATTTTATTATTTCTTTTGATGTTCAATTAATTCATACAACGAATAAAAAATCAAACATACTAAACTACCGAATAATATGGAAAGTAAATACACATTTTTATGATGAAAAGGATGGATTAATGTATCAGCTATTTCTTCCAACAAATTTATGGGTTGTGCAATTACATCCCAACTATTATATCTACCAAATCTTCCTAAATAAACACCATAGCCACTTAACATTAAATAAAACCCAATGCTTCCAAAAGCCCAAGATTTTGAGATTTTATTTTTCAATTGATAAAAAACAATTTTGGCTGATGCAAAGCCTAATAACAATCCAGTTAATGCAAATGAACTTAACATGATAATATCATACCAAAAAGGAATTTGAAGGTTGGGTTTTATTTTGGCTAAATACATTAAATCAGTTACTAAATACGGTGCATTAGGGAAGAACAAAGCCCAACTCATCAAAATAATCAACCACTTTATTTTTTTATTTTCGTACTTCGGCAAATAAGCACTGAATAACAGTGGAACAATTGCCAAAAATAAATTCCAATTTAACCATACAAAATGTAAGTTAGAAGTGTAAATAATTCTACTAATACTTAGTAAAAAAGTGAAGGCAGTTAATAGCCAAATTGATTTTTGTTTCATCAATAAAATATTTTAGATAACAACGTAAAAATAAACTTTTAGTGCGTCAAACTAAATTAATGTTTAGTTAAAAATTGATTAAATCATTCATTGAAAATTTATATCTTCGCAAAGATTAAATAAAAAATTAAGTGTCATTCATAAATAATTTAGCCATTTTATTGGCTTATTTGTTAGGTTCAATTCCAACCGCTGTATGGGTTGGGAAATATTTTTATAAAATTGATGTAAGAGAACATGGTAGCGGAAATGCAGGAACTACAAATACTTTAAGAGTATTAGGTAAGCTTCCGGCTGTGTTTGTAATGTTGATTGATGTGTTAAAAGGTATTGCTGCTATTAAGTTAGCTTATCTTTCATTTAACCCCAATTCACAACCTGATTTATTTGTAAATTTTCAAGTTATTTTAGGCATTGCTTCAATTGTAGGACATGTATTTCCTGTTTTTGCAGGTTTTAGAGGAGGTAAGGGAATTGCTACTATGTTTGGTGTTTTGTTAGGTATTCATACTGAAGTAGCATTATTGTGTATGGCAATATTTTTTGTTTCATTAATGCTTTCTCATTATGTATCATTAAGTAGTTTATTAGCAAGTTTAGCTTTACCACTTTTAATTTTTTTAGCATTCAAACATGATGACCAAATTTTATTACGTTTGTTTGCTATTGCGGCTACATTCACTGTTGTTGCAACTCACCAAAAAAACATTCAACGATTAGTGAATGGAACTGAAAGCAAAACATATATTTTTAAGAAAGTAAAAAAGTAAATTAATTCACTTTTTATTTACAATCGATATTTTCTATTTCAGTACTAAAAAAATCTTACGTTCGTTTGTAACTTTAGCTTTTATTAAAAGCGTTTCAAACGATGTTTTGGCAAAGGTTCAGAAAAATTTTATTGTACATTTTACTATCTATAGTTGGCATATTACTAACTCTGCTGATTTTAGCGTATGTCTATCAAGATAAATTGAAGGCTGCTGCCGTACAGCAAATCAATCATCAATTAAAAGGAGAGTTGATTCTAAAAGGCGATATTTCAATTTCATTTATCAAGCATTTCCCTAATGCAAGTGTTAGTTTTCATCAAATAATATTACATGACAAAATAAAAAATCATTCTTCTTTTATTGATGCAGATGAATTTGATGCAGGATTTAATATGATGAAAATTTTTAAAGGTGAATATGTTTTAGATGCTATATATCTGAAAAACACAAAAGTGAATGTTGTGCTTTATAAAGATGGAACAAACAACTACGATGTGTTTTCATCTTCAAATAAAAAATCAAAAAACACTAGTTTAGAAATAAAAAAAGTAGTGATAGAAAATTCAATGTTGATGGTAAATAATCAACCTTCAAAATTTAAAATTGAATTAGCATTGAATGAATTTTTAGGTTATGGTATTTATGAAAATAGTTTGCTAAAAACTGATTTTACTATTGATGCACAACTTACCAAAAATTCAACATCATTGCCTGTTTTTATTTTTGAAAAGAAAATTTCAGTAAACGGGAAAAGCACAATGGATATGACAAAGAACGATTTTGAATTTCCATACATCGGTTTATCAATTGCAGAAAATGAATTAGAATTAAGTGGGGATTTAAAATTAAACAAACAGTTTTCATTAAACTTTAAAGGACATAATTTTGATGTAAAAAATTTAACTCAATTGTTAGATGAAAAAACAAAAGAGAAATTAAAAGGAACTAAAGCTGAAAATTTATTAGATAATTTTAATGGAAAAATTAACTACAATTTTCTTTCAGAAAAACTAATGATAAGTGGTGGTTTCAATTGCGGTGATGGTAGTTTGCAAATTGCTGATTGGAATAATCAATTCAAAAATATTTCTTGTGATGCATCGTTCAATTACTCTAATAATTTATTCAATTTTGAATTGAAAAAATTTAATGCCCAATTTCAAAATTCGAACTTTTCATTATCGTCACATTATCAATTTTTGAGTGGTGAACAAAAAATTGCTGCTACTATTAGCGGCAATTTAAATTTAAAAAACATAATTGAATTATTTCCTGTTGAACAAATAGAAAAGTTAGATGGAACTGTTCATTTAGATTCATTGCAAACCATGATGACATTTAATAATAAATCAAATTTGAATTATTTAAGTTTGAAAAACTCAATAGCTGTTGAACAATTAGAATTGAAAACAAAAAATGGTTATGTAATTGAAAAATTAAATGCTGTAGTTGAAGCCTTTACAGATGATAATTTAATCATTAAAAATGGAAGTGGAATTATTAATGGAAATGAAATTCAATTTAGTGGAAATTCATCCTATCAAAATTTTATGCATGAAATTAAAACATACACAAAGCTCAAAATTCAAGCAGAAAATTTGGATATTAATTCATTGTTAGTGGCAAGCAATGAATCAAAAAAAGATTCAATTCAAAATAACAACTGGATTGATTTCCCATTAATTGTTGAGTTGAATTGTAAAAAAGCAAATTGGAATAAATTCAAGATGCAAAACACACATGCAGAAGTAGATTTGAATAAAAATTTAATTTCAATTAATCAATTTAAAACAGAAACACAAAATGGAAATTTACAATTAGTAGGTTCATTAATTCAAAATGATAAAACAATTGATTTTAATTGCAAAGCTGATTACAAAAACTTGAATATCACATCCACTTTTGAGCAGTTTGAAAATTTCAATCAAACCATGTTAAAATCTGAAAACGTGAATGGTAATCTTTCGGGTACAACCACAGCAACTGGAAAATTTGACAAAGGTTTTCATCCCATCTCAAAAAGTATTACTTCATCGTCAGATATTTCAGTTGATAATGGAGAATTAAAAAATGTAACTCAGTTGTTGAGTTTATCAAAATATTTGAATGTAGATGATTTGAAATATTTGAAATTTGCAACCTTGAAAAACCAAATTGAAATTAGCAATGGTAAAATAATTATTCCTGAAATGCGTATTCAGAATAATGCTTTGAATATTAATGTTTCAGGTACACATACGTTTGATAACGAAATGGATTATTTATTCAAAATTAATTTGATGGATTGGTTTGGTAAAAAGTTAGGAAAAAATAATGATGATAATTGGGAGGAAGATAATGAGAAAAAAGGCTTTAATGTTTTTTTAAGAATGACAGGGAAAGGAAATGATATTAAAATTTCAAGAGATAAAAAATCGAGCAGAGATAAGTTTAAAGAAAATTTAAAAGCTGAACACGAAACCATGAAAGCTTTATTGAAATC
>JBDKJJ010000086.1:0-6132 GCA_039796635.1 Bacteroidota bacterium | reverse complement strand
AGGTAAAATTGATGTGCTATGGAACAATGCAGGATTTGGACTGTATGGTTCTATTGAAGATGTTTCTATTGATGAAGCCAGAAAACAAATGGAAGTGAATGTTTTTGGTATGGCTGCGATGACACAAAAAGTAGTACCGTATATGCGTAAAGCAAATACAGGAACTATTATAAACACTTCCTCAATGGGTGGAAAAATGTATTTCCCGATGGGTGCTTGGTATCATGCCAGCAAACATGCTGTTGAAGGACTGAGCGACTGTTTGCGTTTAGAACTTAAACCATTTAATATTAAAGTTGTAGTTTTAGAACCGGGTTTTATTGCAACTGAATTTGGAGATGTATTAATCAATAATTTTTCAAAAATTCCAAAGGGTTCAGCGTATCAAAATATGATGGACAAAATTATTGAAGGCACAAAAAAAGCAGGACAAGGCAATGGTTCTTCTAAGCCAAGTGTAATAGCTGATGCGGTTGTAAAAATTGTAAACAGTAACAATCCAAAAACACGATATAAAGTTGGAAAATTCTCTGTAATGATGCCTTGGATGAGAATTTATTTAGGCGACAAAATATTTGATAAAATTGTAATGAGCCAAATGTAAAATGAAGCAAATAATTCAATTACACAGCATTTCAGAAATCAATAATTTTGTGCAAAACAAAACAAAGCACCCATTGGTAGCAGTGGTTGATTTCAGCAAATTAGACGAACATATTGAAGAAGGCATAAGAATTAGTTGCGACTTTTATTCTATAATGTTCAAAAATTATTGTGCCAATCATTTGCGTTATGGTAGACAATTATATGATTTTCAAGAGGGCAGTTTAATTTGCATAGCACCCAAACAAGTGCTGACAATGGACAGCGAAATTGAGAAGAGAGAAGATATGTTAGGTTGGGGTTTATTTTTTCACCCCGACCTACTTCGTGGCACAACATTGGGCAACAAAATAAACGACTATACTTTTTTCAATTACGAAACTTCCGAAGCCTTGCATTTGTCGGACAAGGAAAAACAAATATTGTATGACTGTGTACTAAAAATCGAAAGTGAGTTACAAGAAAATATAGACACCCATAGTCAGACTTTATTGGTTTCAAATATTGAATTGCTTTTAAATTATTGCAGTCGTTATTACAGCCGACAATTTATTACAAGAAAAAACACCAATTCAAATACTGTTTCGCAGGTTCAAACGATACTTAAAAACTATTTCAAAACAGAAAAACTCAAAGAGAAAGGTTTGCCAACTGTAAAATATTTGGCTGACAAAGTGTATTTATCTGCAAGTTATTTAAGTGACCTACTCAAAAAGGAAACAGGAATGAATGCACAAGACCAAATACATTATTATCTCATTGAAGAAGCAAAAAATATTTTATTGAACACCGACAATTCTGTAAGTGAAATTGCCTATTCATTAGGTTTTGAGTATCCACAATATTTCAGCAAACTCTTTAAACAGAAAACAGGTAAGACGCCAATAGAATACAGAAACCTAAACTAAAAAAAGGTCAATATCAAAACCATTAAAATATAAATACTTATACAAAGCAGATGAAGTTGCTTCCAATATGATCGGATTCAAAAAACTATTTCTCAAATTGTTGTTCTAAAAGTTTGCGAATGGTAATCATCATTTTTGCTACAGAGGTTGGGTCGGTACCATCATAAATGCCACGTACATTTCGGTTTTTATCTACTAAAATAAATCCACCACTATGTATCAAGCCTCCATCGGCTGTGCTATCAGCCTTAGCTGATGAATAATAAGAATGCTCTGCAATATTGTAAATACTATCTTCATTACCCGTTACAAAATGCCATTTAGAAGATTCAACTTTTAAATTTTTTGAATGTTCTTTTAGGCGTTGTATATTATCATGTTGTGGGTCAATAGTGTGTGATAAAAAAACAACTCTGGGTTCATCTTTAAACTCATCATACATTCGTTTCATTTGCTTGGTCATTTTTGGGCAAATGGTACCACAATTCAAAAAGAAGAAATCAGCAACATAAATTTTATTATCAAATGTAGCATTAGTTATTGTTACACTATCTTGGTTAATAAATTCAAAGGACTTGATGGTTGGGTATTTTAACCCATCTTTTGTCATGGTAGGATTACCTAATGTTGGGATTTCATTTTGTAGATTAGTACACGAAAAAAGAGCCAATGCGATGAATAAGGTTACAAAAATTGATTTCATGATGCAAATATAATAGCTCAGCTTCATGCTTACTCAAATCAACAATATGATTTTAATTAGGTTTCATTGAGTAGGAGATAAACAAAAATGGCCAGCATTGCTGCTAGCCATTCTATCTAAAAAACTCATAACTAAAGAACAATATTTTTTATTTCACCACATAGCAACATATAAATCAATAGATAAATAGAATTTCCTAAATTCTTTATGTATTGCAAAGCAACTATGAAATTCTTTTCTTCTCTGTTTTCAATGAAAATTTAAACAAAAGATTAGCATAGAAAACTTCGTTTTAATTTAAGAAATCAGCCCTATGTTCCTATGTGGTTTACAATTTATTTAAAAAAAAATCACTTACAACGATTTCAAAAAAGCTAACAAAGCATCTCTATCTGTTTTGCTTAATTTTTTAAATTTATTTTTGGATGTTTCTGCTTCGCCACCATGCCACAATATAGCTTCGGTAATGCTTCTGGCTCTGCCATCATGTAAATAATAACTATTCCCGTTTATAATTTCAGTTAATCCAATGCCCCATAAAGGAGCTGTTCGCCACTCATTACCAGTAGCTAAAAAATCAGGTCGGTTATCTGCTAAACCATTGCCCATATCATGCAACAATAAATCAGTATAAGGCGCAATGCGTTGATTAGATAAATATTTACGGCTCATATCTGTAACTGTTTTCATTTCAGTTAAATGACATTTATTACAATCCGTTTGATTGAATAATTGCTTGCCCAATTTCACTTTGGTATCTTCTACATTTCTTCGGGCAGGCACTTGTAAAGTTTGTGTATAGAATGCTGCTGCATACAATAAACTATCACTCAATTCGGTTTCATCTTGTAAATTATCATATTGAATTTGACCAAATGAATTTTCGTTCGGAAAAATAAAACTAGTAATTCCCATATCGCCATTATAAGCACCAGCAGCTTGTTGTAGCAAATTAGGTTGATTGCATTTCCAACCAAATCTGCCTAATTTTTTTGAATGAGATTTTACATCCCACACATAATTTGCTTTGCCTGAAATTCCATCGCCATTAGCATCAAACTCGTCAGCATTTTTTAAAATGTCTGTTTCACTTACTGCTTCTAATAATCCTAAACCAAAAATAGGTGGCGCTAATCGTGGCGAATACAAAAACCCTGAAGGCATGGATTGATAACTATTAGTGAATGAATATTGAGGCGCTTGCAAATCATAATTTTCACCATCGTCATATTTTCCAAGTTGTTGAATATAGTTGATAATAGCAGTGGCTTCTACTTGTTTTCCGAAAGTTGCTCTGTTTTGCAGTTGTCCTCCAAAGCCTTGCACAGCCAATGGTCCACCATGTTCGTCTTCACCGGGCATACTCAATCGAAATAATAAACCAGTAGTTGGGTCACCATCATATTTTGGTGGCCTGCCTCTGCCATCGCCTACATGGCATGATACACAACTTACATTGTTATACAGCGGCCCTAAGCCAGAATGAAACTTAGCAGGAGCGGTTACAAAAGTTTGTTCAAATGCTTTGTCGCCAGCGTTATGCATTAATAATTCTGAAGCACTGAGTCCTTCAAATTCATGTTCGAATGCGCCAACGGAAGCATCCATAGCTGTTTGAATGCCGCCGCTTAATCGTTCATCTAACAAATCTTCATTAAAAACTGAAGGTTTGCGGCATGATTGATAACACAACATGGCAGAAGCTAACAATAAAAACCCTATTTCGA
This sequence comes from Bacteroidota bacterium, assembly GCA_039796635.1. GTDB lineage: Bacteria > Bacteroidota > Bacteroidia > Chitinophagales > CAIODY01 > CAIODY01. Next base: position 2,191 of record JBDKJJ010000086.1, on the reverse strand, counting down.
ATTTGCGTTTCATTATTCAGTAATTTGAGTTTGAGCCAATTGTGTCAACTCATTTTCTAATGTGTTTTTCAAATTATTAATAGCTTGTTGAGCATTAATAATTTGATTTTGTTGCGTAAAAATTGCAGTACCAAAATTTCCTTGAATAGCTTGAATAGCGCTAATTGCAGTTGAAATTTCTGATTGAATTTTATTATCTAATGAAATGTTTTTTTGTTTCACCCAATCTGAAATTCCTAATCCATCAGTGGTATAAACGCCGTTGTAAACATTGTAAACACCTTGTATATTATTTTTGAAATCAGTCAATGAATTTTGACTGTAAGGTGATTCTTCTAATGATGCATCTTGATTAATAAAGGGTTCTTCCAATTTTCCGTTTGCCACTTCATCACAAATGCCAGCCATAGCGGTAATCATTTCTAAATACGCTGATTTTTTTGTTGGATAAATGCTGTTTGATTGACCAGCTTGATACAAGTTTTTCAAAAATGAATTTGTTAAATTTGGATGATATGCTGCTGCCATTTCATCAACAATCATTTTATAATTTTTTGCCAATGCCATTAAATATTGTTTTTCACGAATGGTAAAATCAATTGCTTTTTTGTTGCTTGTTTTCCCCCAAAGCATGTATTCCATTGGATGATAGCCTTTCAAAGCATCATCTAACAGCGCAATGCTATCGGCAGTTAAATGATAATTGCTGTTTAGCAACGAATCCATATCCGTATAATTCACAGGCCAAGTATCTGTTTTTGGGTCAAACTGTTCGGTTGAAACAGGGCCATATAAAAAGGCTTCACATTGCTCCCAAACCTGACGCATATTTTTCCAAGAAGTTTTACAAGCTGATAAATTATTGTCAGTTGGGTTTGTGTTAAACGCTACAATATTGTTGTAGTATGTGTTGGCTTTACTTTGCAAATCGCTAAAACTTCCCCATACTACATTGGTTGCAATATCATCAATCACAGTTTGATTGATGTTTGCTGTGGTTGTGGTGGTAGTGTTGTTTTTTGGTTTTCTACATGAAACCAAAATCATTACTACTAAAAATAAACTTCCTATTTTTTTCACTTTATGCTTTTATTTTAATTGTTATAAATCCGTTTTCAACTTGCGTTGAATATTCTTGTAAAGGCTTATCCGCTGGACCATTTACTACTTTTCCATCAAATCCAAAAATGCTACCGTGTGATGAACATCTAATATTTTTATCATTCACATTCAAAGGCTGATTTTCATGAGTGCATTGCAGATAAAAAGCACGATAACTATTTTCATTTTTTATCACTACAATATCATATTCCATTTCAGCATTTCGTACCAACAAATAATTTTGGTTGGGTTGAAATTGTGAAGTTGGAACTTGCAAGGCATCATTTTTTAATTCTGTTTTATAAATAGATGATGTGCCTCCGCAACTTTCTAATACTAAACTTATACTGCCTGCAAAAGCTACAGCCATACAGCTTTTACAACTTAGTGATATAAAATTTCTACGTTCCATTTTTAATAAATTTATTTAAATAATAATAGGCGAAGTTCACATTTTGAAATCATCTTTTTTTATTAACTTTTGCTCACAAAGACACTAAGACGCAAAGAATACAAATGCTATTTTCTTAACTGATTATTGTGTTTGAAATCTTTGCGGCTTTGTGTGAAAAATGTATTCTGTTTTTAAACATCGCTATATAAAGTAAACAAATTTATTATCTATCATTCACTTTAAAAACTATATCCAATTCCAATATTCACAAAACTTCTTTTTGCTTGATAAACATTTTGCTGAGGAAATGGCAACGTAATTAACGCTTGATTCCAATCACCTGTTTGTTTCATCAAATAATCGCCTTTTATAATAATTCCAACAACAGGCTGAAAAGTAAAACCTGCAATTAAATACTGTTGTTGCAATGCATTGTTATGAATTCCGTTTTCGGCTGTTTTAGCATTTAAGTCTATATTTTCATAACGAGCAAATAAATTAAACTTCTTGTTGTTATATTTTTTTGAATGATATAAAATATTGTAAGCCACCTCAACATAGCTTCCCATCAACAATTCAGGCGTATTGTTAGTATAGGCAGCGTTAATTGCTTTTGCTTCAGGAATGCTGATGGCAGCTGCTAAAGCTTTTATTGACCAAGCATTTTTATTGTATTGAATATTAAAATCAGAAAGC
>JBDKJJ010000085.1:0-6581 GCA_039796635.1 Bacteroidota bacterium | reverse complement strand
AATTCAATACCTTTTTCATTTGCTCTTAATTGATTGGTTGAAAAAATATCATTAAATAAGCTATTCATGTTAAATTCAATTTTCGAAAACTCAAATTTGCCGGCTTCAATTTTTGAAAAATCAAGTATATCATCAACCAATAATTTTAAATGTTTTGCTGAAAATTCAAGTAACTTTATATAGCGCTCCTGGCTTGGTGTTGGATGTTCAGAAAGTAACAAATTTGCAATTCCTATTACACCATTAATTGGAGTTCGAATTTCATGGCTCATGGTTGATAAAAACAATGACTTAGCAATATCTGCTCTTTCAGCTTTTTGTTTGTCTTGTTGAGCTACATTCATATCAGTGATAGCTTTTTTTAATGCTTCAACTGTTAATTTTCTGGTTTCAATTTCATTCAATAAGTTTTGTTTTTGAATGAATGAATTTTTAACAACTCTTGATAAATCACCAAACTCTGAATTTGATTTTTCCAAATGTTCAATTGCTGAAATATCACCACGATTCAAAGCTGCAGCTATTTTTTGAAGAGGTAAATTTACCCATACCACAAAATAGAATAAGCTTAAAGCGGCTAAGCCAATACATCCAAGTATAAACCAAGTTAAATATTTTTGAAAGTCAGCGGCAAACGCTGAATAGATATTTGAGTTTTTAACTACTTTTATTTTTGCAATAGAATTTTGGTTGGCATCAATAAATGACATACCAAATGAAACTTCACCTTTTTGAAGATTGTATTCTAATTCATTTTCATTGCTTAAACTTTCGCTTTTATCAAAACTTAATTCAATATTTGAAAGTAATTTTTCCCAACTTTTTAATTTGTTTTCGTCAATAATTTCAGCAGCTAACAAATAGCCATTTGTTTTTGAATTTGCTTTATCAATAATTGGTGATGCTACAACACGTAATAATTGATGATTTTGATGAATGTAAAATTGAACATCTTGCGATGTGTTTAAATTTTTGGTTAAATCTGTTTTGGTAAGATTCAATCCTTTTGTTTTATTATCAGGCAAATAAGCAGAATATAGTTTCTCAAAATTATTATCAACTATTGATAAATACTGAAAACCAATTTGGTTACTTGTTTCAGTTAGTTTGGGGTTAATTAATTTTGAATCAGTTTTGTTTTCCTTAAATTCATTCAAATCAATCCATTGAGCCTTATCATTCACAAATGTTTTTGCCGGCTTTAAGGTAGTTTCAAGCAACATTGCAAACTCATTTTGTGTTTCAGCACCACGTTGTTTCAACAACATTTTAGTATTACCAATAATAATTTGATTGAAATAATATACAATTCCGCAAAATGCTAATAAACAAGCGGAAAGTAAAATCATAAGTTTACTTCTTACTTTCATAACAATAGATTTTAAATATTACAAATTCTTTTTGAATGTGTGTAAAACCCACCGATTTTATCACTCTGTAAAAGTAGATGAACCTCCATTTCTTGAAATACGTAATTCAACCTAATTCAATAAGTAAAAACCTTAAAATTTAATTTGTTAAATGTTGAATTGAATTTAAGTTCCATTAATATTTATTTTCATCAACTCTAATGAAGATTGTTTCGCTTTATGAAACGCAATTTTATCTTTGCTACAATATTTTAAAATTGCGTTAATGAATAAGAAAATAGGATTACCAATAATTTTAGCTTTATGTATTGTAGCTGGAATAATGATAGGTTTGAAAATCAATAAAGAAGCTCGATTTGCAAGAACATTTTTATACAATTATCACCCAGATAAATATCAAAGTATTTTAAATTACATCTCATCAAATTATGTTGATTCAATTGATGTTAATAAAATAAGTGATGAAGGTTATCAGCATTTATTGCATAAGCTTGACCCACATAGTTCATACATTCCAGCATCAGATTATACAGCTGTAAATGAACAATTGGTAGGCAATTTTAAAGGTGTAGGAATTGAATTTTTTATTGTTGCAGATACAGTAATGGTAATGAATGTAATTACTGGTGGCCCTTCTGAAAAAGCTGGTGTAATATCTGGTGATAAAATAATTGCGATTAATGATAGTATTGTGGCAGGAAATAAAATTACTTCTGAAAAAATATTTAAAAAATTAAGAGGAAAGGAAAACACTAAAGTAAAACTTACAGTTTTAAGAGATTCAAAAAAAGTAAACTTAGTAATCAATAGAGGCGAAGTTAAAATCAATAGCGTTGAAACAGCCTTTATGATTAATAATCAAATTGGTTATATCAAAATAAATTCATTTGGAGCGAACACCTATATTGAGTTTATGGAAAACATTGATAGAATGATTAATAAAGAAGGGATGAAAAAATTAATAATTGATTTAAGGCAGAATGGCGGCGGATATTTGGAAGCTGCTACCAATATTTTAGATGAATTATTGAGTGATTCAAAAACATTGGTTTATACTGAAAGCAGAAATCATAATCGTCATAATTATAATTGCAGTAAGGATGGTATGTTTGAACAAGGGAAGCTTTGCTTATTGGTTGATGAAGGAAGTGCAAGTGCAAGTGAAATTTTTGCTGGTGCATTGCAAGATTGGGACAGAGGAACCATTATTGGTAGAAGAACTTTTGGTAAAGGATTGGTGCAGCAAGAATATATGTTACCTGATTCATCGGCTATTCGAATCACAGTTGCAAGATATTATACTCCAAGCGGCAGATGTATTCAAAAATCATATAAAAATGGTATTGATGATTATGAAATGGATATTTACAAAAGATATAAGCATGGCGAATTTCAACATGCTGACTCCATAAAATATACCGATACAACAAAATATTTAACTGCTAAAGGAAGAGTGGTATATGGTGGTGGAGGTATAAAACCTGATATTTTTATTCCTGCTGATACTCAAGGCGTAAATGCTTTTAGCAATGAGTGTTTTTCAAAATCATTAGTTCAGCAGTTTGCGTATCAATATTATTCAAATCATAAAAATGAATTTGCGAAATATAAAAATGCAAATGACTTTTCACAGCAATTCACTATTGATAAAAATACATTTGATTCATTTGTAAGTTATGCAAAAAAGAGTGGAGTTAAATCAGCTAAACCTAATTTAATTATTGCATCATCGGCTTATTTGCAAAATCAAATCAAAGCTTTTATAGCTAAAGCAAACTGGAAAATGCAAGGCTATTTCACTGTAACGCAAAATCAAGATAATGCTTTCCGAAAAGCAATGGAAGTGTTGAAATAACAAACGAACCGTATTTTTTATTGAGTATAATTAGATTATTTAACTTTGAATGTAACGTTTGATTTTCCGCCTAAAACTCCATATCCATTTTTTACATTACTAGTTACCAAAACAGGCTCTGAAAAAGGATTGCCAGAGTTATCTAAACTTTCTTGACGGCTTTTTAAATAATTAAATAATTCTTTTGAAATTATTGAAGCACTAAATGTTAATCTCAAATGGGTATAATCAATTTGTTGATTTCCATTACCTCCACCATTTGGTCCGCCAAGTTGATTATGCCCAAAAATTTGATAATATATTTTATAGGTTGAAGTTTTCCCATCAAATAATTCATCTGTAATAGTATTAGGTAGTTGCTGCATTCCTGCATCATCAAAATTGTTTTGATTATCGCTTGAAACCAAAACTTTTTCTTTGGTTTGTAATCCTACTTGAAGGTAAGATTTGCTAACAGTATCCATTATGGTTAATTTTAATTGATAATAATTACTTCCCAAATTATCGGATAGAGTAAATGAAATAGAATTATCGGTAGAGTCCCAAACTATATTATTGATGGTTGGCGGTTTTGGGAAATTAGTACTTGCTGAAATTTCATCAAAATTATCTTTTGAAACTTTTACTTCATATATGGAATTAATAGATGGTTTTTGCATTGAAGCTGATAAATAAAAACCATCTTGTTGATGAATTAATTTTTCTTTAAATACTCCATTTTCGTATAAATCAACTGTAGCATCTGTAATTGAAGTAGGGCTTAAACTACCAAATGATGAAGCACTTGAACTGATATGAACGGAAATAATTGAATCCGTTTCAAGCAATGAATTAAGTACTAATTTTGATTTTGTAAAGTCATTGTTTAGTTTTAAATCAATACTTTTTTGGCAAGATGCTAAAAACAAGAAAGCAATAATGGCAAATATATATTGTAGATTTTTCATTATATTAAAATTTAAAATTGATTGTAAATGATGGAATGATTGGGAATAAAACCAATTTTTTTAGCTCAACCGTATTGGTTTGATAATTGGTTTGTTGATAAATGAAAAAAGCATTTAGCCTATTGTATAGATTATAAACTGAAATATTATAAACTAACTCACCCCATTTTTTTTGTTTATGAAAATTAATTCCGGCATCCATTCTATGATAAACGGGCATTCTATAATTATTTAGTTTGTCAAAACTTTCAATACTATTGAGGATTGAACTCTTTTGAATAGATGAAAAATTAGAAGCATTAGGATATAATGAAATCAAATCAGCATATCGTTGATTGGGCAATGATAAAGCATTTCCAGTAGCCAAAACCCAAGTTGCACTCACATCAATTTTTTTAGAAATTTGATAAGATGCAACAATTCCTACATCATGCCTTCTATCATATTTATAAGGATATTTTTCCCCATTATTTTTATTGGCAAAAGTTCGCCAACTCCAACTTAACGTATATCCAATCCAACCTGTAAGCTTGCCATATTTTTTTTGAATTAAAAATTCTGAGCCATAACTTGTTCCTTTGCCCGTTGTTACTTGCGATTCCCAATCAATGGCATTCGTAAAAAAGTTAGCTCCATTTTTATATTCAATTAAATTTTTCATTGATTTATAATACGCTTCAATACTTACTTCGTAATCTTCCTTTACTGTTTTGGCATAACCAATTGCAGCTTGTTGACTATTTTGAGGTTTTACGTTTTTAGTAACAGGCAACCATAAATCAGTTGGTAAGCCTATGCCTGCATTACTCAATAAATGAATATATTGAGTCATTTCGCAATAAGATAATTTTAAACTTGAATTTCTATTGATTAAATATCTGCCTGAAATACGCGGCTGTAATGACTGATATGTTTTTTGTTGAACTAAGAATCCTGATAAATGTAATCCTCCATTAATTTTTATTTTATCATTAATTGTGTAATCATCTTCAATGTAAGTGTAGGCTTCATGCGTATATTTTTTACTTCCACCAAATGTGGTATCTAAATTAAATCCTGTATCAGCTGCTTTAAATGCATTAATACCAGGAGTAAATGTGTGATATACCCAATTGGCTCCAAATTTAATTTGATGCTTACTATTAGGGGAATAATCAAAGTCAGATTTTAAACCAATATCATTAATTCCTGATAAATAATCATACCCAAACGAACTAGTTGTTATGCCCGATTGAGTTGATTTTTCAGTTGCTCCAATCAAAAACTTATAGCGGCTATAAGTGGCTGTAGTATTCACAAACATTTTTGGCGAAATCAAATGGTTCCATCTTAATGCTGATGTAATATTTCCCCATTTTAAATAAAATTTCAATTCTGATTTATTATTCAAATATTCGTCAGTTGAATTAGCACTGAATACATCTTTACCTAAATAAGAACTGAAAAACAATCTATCCTTATCTGAAAATTTGTGATTGATTTTGGCATTAAAATCATAAAAATAATAACCTACTGAGGCTTTGCCTTGCGATGCTAAATAGGATATAGGACGAGTTAATAAATCAACATAAGTCCTTCTACCTGAAATAATGAAAGTTGTATTCTTATTTTTTATTGGACCTTCCAATGTTAATCTTGAGGCAATAATTCCAATACCGCCTTCACCATGAATCTTATTCTTGTTTCCTTCTTTCATATTAATATCAATTACTGATGAAAGTCGTCCGCCATATCGAGCAGGGAAACCACCTTTCACCAATTGAACATTATTGATGGCATCACCATTAAATACGCTGAAAAATCCAAATAAATGATTCACATTATAAACAGGAACACCATCTAATAAAATCAAATTTTGATCAGGGCTTCCTCCTCTTACATAAATACCGCTACTTCCTTCATTTCCTTTTGAAATACCAGGTAACAATTGTATTACTTTTAAAATATCTGTTTCACCAAATAACGCAGGTACTTTTTTTATTTGTTCAATCGGAATTGAAACAGTACTCATTTGAGTTTGCTGTTGAATTTGGTTTCTATTGGCATTGATTGAAACAGTTTTTAACAATCGTGATGATGGTAATCCAACATTAATACTATGTACTCCAATGCCAGAAATTTTTTCATTTATTGATTTATATCCAACATAGCTAATAACTAAATTTGCAGATGTTGATTTCATTGTAAGTGTAAAAAAACCAAAGTTATTTGTAACCGTTCCTTCTTTATTATCTATATCATAAATAGTAGCCCCAATAAGCTTTTCACCACTAATGCTATCTGTTACATATCCGTTTATGGTTATTTGAGCCATTGAGAAAAATGGCAGTAATAACACTACAAAAAGCGTTATTTTTTTTGTCATATTTATGATTTTGATTTTGAAATAGAAGTTGTTAACGAAAGATA
>JBDKJJ010000084.1:0-6108 GCA_039796635.1 Bacteroidota bacterium | reverse complement strand
TTACATTACGAAAACCGACCTGAAATAATGTGGTGTGTATATGGAATTTTATTTTTTGATACGCTTGTAGCTATTCCATTTAATAGATTACGACAACAAAACCGACCTATTCAATTTGCTTTATTTAAGTTGATTAACATTCTGATTTATATTTTTTCAGTAGTGTTTTTTATTCAGATTGCACCGCATTTATCAGGTGTTTTTTCCTACCATTCTGAAATAGGAATCAGCTATGTTTTCATTGCTAATTTATTGGCAAGTATTATCACTTTTTTACTGATGCTAAAACATTGGTTCAATATGAAATGGGAAATAGATAAAGTGTTACTAAAAAGAATGTTGATTTACGCACTGCCTCTTTTAATCGTGGGTTTGGGTGGCATGATAAATGAAACTTTCGACAGAGTTTTATTAAACTTTTTATTGCCTGATGAACTTACCAGAAAGGCACAAATAGGCATTTATGGAGCTTGTTATAAAATATCTTTAATCATCACCATGTTTGTACAAGCCTTTAGAATGGCTGGCGAACCTTTCTTTTTTAATCATGCTGAAAAAAGCGATTCAAAAGATATTTATGCCAAGGTGATGCAAATATTTGTAGCAGCCTGTTTGTTAATTGTGTTAGGCACTATGTTATTTATTGATTACTTAAAATATTTTGTGGGCGCTGATTACCGAGTTGGTTTATCAGTAGTTCCTATTTTATTGATGGCAAATGTTTGCATAGGTATTTATTACAATCTTACCATTTGGTACAAACTAACCAACCAAACCATTATGGGCACTTATATTACTTTGGGTGGAGCAGCAGTTACCTTACTAATGAATTTTATTTTGATTCCTATCATTGGATATATGGGAAGTGCTTGGGCTACATTGGCTTGTTATTTTTTAATGATGTGTGCTTCGTATTTATTAGGGCAAAAATATTTTCCTGTTAATTATCCTTTACGAAAAATGGGAACTCAGTTTTTATTGATAATTGGAATTTATGCTATTTCACAGCTATTGGTAAAATCAAGTTATTTTCAAATAGGATGGTTTGATGCACACAGCATTGTAGGGCTTTTAATTATAAGTGCATTGTTTTTAGTAGCCGCTTTCTTAATTTGGAAAATGAATAAAAAAGAGTTGCATGTGTAAGGAAACAAACAACGATTACAACCCAAATTCTGCCATCATTTTACCCCACATTACATCAATATTTGCGTTGCCATTTAATAGTTGCAAATCAACTTCTGAATAAATAAAATGAGGATTTTGTCCTGATGGTTTGTCAGCAGCAATAATACTTGAATTACCTGTCCATAAAGGATATGGTGGCGAATTGGTTTTTGTTTTCATGGATAAATGTGCATCGTATAAACTATATGCTCCCGATGCTAAAATCAATGGTTTTATTACCGTAATAAATTGTGTGTTTTTTAAAGTAGGGTAACCACTTGCAGCCGAAACAGCTAACGAATCATTTTGATATAAAAATGAAGTATCGGTATATTCTAACATGGCTGATGCAGGCGTAAAACTTAATGAAGCTGAATTAGCATCAAATAATTTTTGCAAAGTATTTACCATAAATATTTTACCACCATTGCTACTGAAATCAGTTAATGTTTTTTGAGCAATACCTAATGAAGTAGCAGTATTATCACCAAACCAAATAATGGTATTGAATAGTTTAAAAACTTTTCTACGTGTTGCATCATCAGCGCCTAACTCAACATATTGCCCTGCTGATTGCTTAAATAATAACATAGTATCAAAAATAGGATGACTTTTATTTATCATTCGTTGAGCATAAAATGCAGTAGTGGTGCTTGATGTAGAAGCATAAGCATCAACCAATAAAATAGTAGAAGATGGCTTACGAACATAAAAATTATAAGAACTTACCCAATGGCTTTTTGCATTTGATTTATCAACTACTCTGATATATAATTGATTATTAGCTTGTAGCTTCATGTTGGCAACTACACTATCTAAGGCTTTGGTGATATTGTTAGGATAAATTTTAGTAGTGGTATTATTGGAAGTTAAATTAGTAGCTTCAAAAATAGCACTAGTAATAGTTGCTGAAATAGATGTTGGTCGAAGTGTTGTATCATTCCAAATTAGTTCTAAATGGTCAATATTGTCAGCACCATCTAAATCATTAGTTTGCCAATACAAACGCACCACAGGAAAGGTGTATGTAGGATTATAAATACCTGTTGTAAAAGTAATAGTAGGAGCAGAATTTTTTACTGGATAACGAACACGGGCCGGCGATTCATCTACAGCGCCTTTATTATCAATAGCTCTAACACTAAAAATAAAATCAGCAGTATCAGTGCCTGCTGGAGTGATTAAAGAAAAAGTTGAATCTAATCCTTTTAGTTTTTTCCATTGTGTAGCTGCTGTTATGGTTTTGTCAAATGTATATTCGTAAGCTACAATAAAGCCATCGGAATCATCGCCCCACCAATTTATTTTTACTAATGACGGAAAACGTGTATTGCCATTACGAATAATGGTATCAATAATAGTATGTGTTTCAGGGCTTTTGTTGGCGTTAATATCACCAATCAATTGCTTTTTGCAAGAAGCAAAACCTACAACTATGGCAAGAATTAAGAACAGATTTATTCGGAAAATGCTTATTGCTGACCTCATCTTTATCTTCTCCAACAGAGAAGATTTGTATTTCCCGAAGAAATCTAATGTAAAATAATACTTAAGTAAGGATAAAAATTTCATGAAACTGAATCGTTATTTCTTTTAAAATACAACTCAAAGAAACACAATTTCAGTAACTATTTAAGAACCTAAACGTTAAATTATTTAGTCTTATAATTTTCAATTCCTATTTGTAAAAACTTCAAATATTCATTGGCATTGAAGTTAGCACCTGTTGATGGGGCAATATCTTTTCCTTCATTATTTAAAATAGCATAATAAGGCTGACCTAATCTGTTGTATCTACTGATTTGCAAATCGCTCCATTTTTCACCAATAGTAGTAATTTTTTCGCCATTAAATTTTGATACAAATTGTTCAGCTTCGGGCAGTTTTGCTCTGTCATCACAATACAATGAAACCACTACAAATTTTTCATTCAACAGTTTAAATATCTCTGGCTTGTTCCACACTGTTTGTTCCATCTTGCGGCAATTGGCGCAATTCCATCCTGTAAAATCAAGAAACAAAGGCTTGTTTTGCTCTTGTGCAATTTTTTTTGCTGCTTCAAAATCATGATAACAATTTAAGTTTAACGGACATTCTTCTTTATGGCCTACCTTTGAATCTGTGGCGGAAGTTGCATTATTTGTAGTAGTTACTTTCCATTCTTTATAAAATTCAGGTGGCGGAAATCCGCTAATAATTTCAAGTGGCGCACCCCATAAACCAGGAATTAAATAAACAGTGAAAATGAATGAAACGATAGCAAACATTAATCTTCCAGTTGATAAATAAGGCATATCACTATCATGCGAAAATTTTATCCAGCCCATTAAATAAATACTCATCAATCCGAAAATTACAACCCATGAGGCTATGAATACTTCACGAGTTACAATATGCCACTGAAATACTAAATCAATATTTGATAAAAATTTTAAAGCCATGGCTAATTCTAAAAAGCCAACACTAACTTTAAATACATTCATCCAACCACCTGATTTTGGTAATGAATTTAACCAGCTTGGAAAAATGGCAAACAAGGTAAATGGCAAAGCAAAAGCTAATGAAAAACCAAACATTCCCATAATAGGGCCTGCCTTTGAACTTGATGAAACCATTGCTGTTAGCAAACTTCCCATGATAGGCGCTGTGCATGAAAACGATACCAATACCATGGTAAATGCCATAAAGAAAATTCCCATCAATCCTCCTTTTTCAGATGCTCTGTCTGTTTTATCAACCCAACTGCTTGGTAATGTAAGTTCAAATGCGCCAAAGAATGAAAGAGCAAATGCTACAAAAATTAAAAAGAAAATTCCATTCAACCATGGATTAGTTGCTAATTGATTTGGTGTTGATGAATTTCCTAATAAGCTTACTAATAAACCAACTGACAAGAAAATAGCAATCATCGAAAGTCCGTAAATCATGGCATTGCTGATTCCTTTTGCTCTTGTTTTGCTACGCTTTGTAAAAAAACTAACAGTTAACGGAATCATAGGATAAACGCAAGGCATTAATAATGCGCCTAACCCACCTAACAATCCTTTTAAAAATAGTTTCCAAATAGAATCTTTTTCACCTACAGCAGTTTCATCTTCAGTTGTTGCAACTTGAGTTGAAGGCTGATTTGGTGTGGCTTCTGCAGTTGTTGCTTGTGCTTTTTTTGAAGTGTCAATTGTTGAATTATTGTTAGAAGCATCGCCAGTTTTTTCTTGTTGCTTTACTTCAAAATAATAATCCTTATATCTTGGAGGCATGCAAGTAGATTCATTACAAATGCCATAAGTTGTAGAACATTTTATTTTAGCAGCAGTCGATTTTAATTTTATTTTTTGCTCGAACACTACACTATTTTTATAGTATTCCAATTTAACTTTTGTATCAACTGGGTCAGGCTCGTTTAATAATTTTCCAATTTCTTTTACATCGCCCATCAATTCATAATCCTTTGATTTTGAAAAATCAAACACAGCAGCAGTACCTGTTGCATTAGGGTCAAGGTGTTGAGTAAACACATGGTGCTTATCAGGAATAACAAAAATAAATTTTAATACAAATTCATTATTGCCCAATGATTTAGTTTCAGTTGTAATTTTTGCTGGCAACAACGGTTCTTCAGCATTTGATTTTTTTGCACTACAACTTAATAACACTAAAAGTATGGAGCAGAAAAGAAAAAAGTTTTTCATCTCTTATAAAGATTGATTGTTTTATTAGAAAGTGCAATTTCGATAAACAAACGTAAAATTTGAAATTTTAGATTTTTATTTTTGTTACGAAGTACTAAAACGATTACAGATGCTCAATTAAAACTGAGCTAATATGATTTTTAAACCGATGTAATTTTTTATAGTTGTATTTCTCTGCCCAGTTTTTTGAAGTTTTTAATCCACCTAAATAAAACCTACTCATCAATCCGCCACCAGTAACGGCTGAAATCAAATAATACTGATGCACAATATGCCAAACGGTAAAGTAAGTAGCGCCTGAAAAGGCAAGAAAATTTACAACTCCAAAGCCGATTTTACCAGCATACATTTGCCCTGTTCCTGGCAAAAATGCACTTAACACTCTAGCTTTTTTTTCATTTTTTAATTTAGGAAAAGATGCTACAAATAAACTATCGGCTGCTTTTTTATAATCTGGTTTTACGGCAGCAATAAGTTTTAAATGAGCATTTTCAAAATCATCATTATTTAAAAAAATCAAGCATTTAAGCCAGTTTACATGATATTTATCTGTGGTATCTTTTAAATAATTATCATACTGAATCATGAAATTTTTTGCATCAACATATTGCTCAGCTAAATAGGAATTCAGCATTATTTCATACAATATTTTTTGCTGCAATGAATCTGATAAGTTCTCAATATCAATTCTGTTCAAGGTTTGAGCTGCTTCTCCGAATAGTTTATTCGACTTTAATAATTCTGCTTTTTGAATTAATGCATCAATTTTTACAACTTCTTTCTTTTCGGAAAAAACTTTGTATTCCAATTGCAAAGCTGCATTGGGATATTCAACTGATTGAGCTGTTGAACTAAAATTGTTCAGTAAGCTTATCAGCGTTATCCAATAAATTATGATTAATATTTTCATATGCTTTGCGTTGTTTTACTTTTAAACCAATTACTGTTCCCCAAATATTGCCCACATAAAAAACGGAAAACAAACTGGTATAAGCCCAACCATGTATGCTTTTTACTCCTGCTTTTTTAAAACCAGTATAAGCTTCCGCCGCTATCAATGCTGATGTAAACAAAGCAGCAAAACCTTGCCCCCAATTGCCATAATACATTTTTCCGCTTCCAGGAATTACTGCACTTAATAAGCCTGCTTTTAGCACATTTTTGTTTTTTATTTTTTGTAAATCGTTGTAATTATTCATCATGGTTTCTAATGAATAATTAAACTGATGAGGATAGTTTGCTTTAAAATTTT
>JBDKJJ010000083.1:0-14257 GCA_039796635.1 Bacteroidota bacterium | reverse complement strand
TTAGAATTGAGTAGTGAGAAGATAGAATTTAGAAGTAAGAATTGAATAATAAGAATATTTATTTGTAGAGACGGACAATAGTCCGTCTTTGTTTTTAACAACAATCCATAGCCCTTTTTTCAATGAGGAATAATACACGAAAAAATTAAAATGTTTTTGAAAAATGAAATTCAATTTAATAAAAAATGGCAAAAATTATCATACAGTAATCTCCATTTTTCGAAAGGGCAAGTGGGATTCACATTAATTAATGCCCAATTATTTTTGGTTTTTTTGGGATTTGAAGTAGCAAATTTTCAATCACATTTAGCTTCGGTTAAAATAAAAGGCAATACCAAAGTTAATTTTAACCTCGATTTTCAGCAGTATAATTTTCTGTAATTATTTTATTGTTCAATAAGCCTTCTTTGATGGTTATTATAAGTTTGTTGAAGCATTATAATAATTGTATTAGGCAATCTAGGTTCAAGTATCATTATTAAGTTATTTTACTTAAAAAGTTGTACACATCTGTTACCATTTTACGCTATATGTCGTAATCATTATCGTTTTAAATCGTTCTATATTTGACGAGTATAAAATGAAACCATTAATAAGAGCTTTTATACTTGTATTGTTGTCCCTGATATACTTGCAAACAAAGGCGCAGGGCACAATTCAACTAAAAAGCGAAAATATTTTTCAACGAAACGGATTTGGTAATGTGCATGTAAATGCCATTGCACAAGACCGCTTTGGTTATATATGGCTTGGCACCAGCGAAGGCTTATATAAGTTTGATGGTTATAATCTATCCCCAAAACAATTAAATAATAATGGCAAAATATTTTTGAATAAAAATATCAGTAATTTATTTATTGATGCCAAGCAAAATTTATGGATTTTGAATAGTGAGAATGGTTTGTTGCGGTATAATATTCTGAATCATAATGTTACTAATTTCACATCTGATAAAAAAAATATTAACTCATTATGTAATAATAATGTAGTGCAGATGTTGCAAGATAAAAATGGCGCTTATTGGATTGCCACCACCAATGGCTTAGATAAATTAGAGATAAGAACGAATGAAAAAGGGGAGGAAATTTATCAATTTACACATTTTACAAATACTAATGAAAACACAATTCCATCAAACCATGTAAAGTGTATATTATTAGAAAATGATTTTATTTGGATTGGTACAGATGAAGGTTTATGTAAGTTACAAACCAAAACCAATCAAATTGAACAGCATGAAGAAATAAATATCAATAATCAAAAACGAAGTGCCATATCTACCATCACAATTAATAATCAAACTCATGATATTTGGGTTGGAACGGTGGATAACGGCGTTTGGGTTTTAGGGAAAAATGTATTGGGGCAAATGTTGTTTACTCAGTTCATTAAGCCTTCAGTTTATTTTTATCGTGAGTTATCTTCCTTATTATTTGATAATAATTTCAATATTTGGATTGGAGTGGTTGGTGGTAATGTGATTAAATTCAACATGAAAAACCAAAGCATTGAAGAGTTAGATATGCAAACTGCAGGTGGGCAAAATATCAACTTGATGTTTAGAGATGCAATGGGTATAATTTGGATAGCCCATGAAAATGGATTGAATAAAATATTTGATAAAAAGAAATTTAGCAATATTGATTTGCAAAAAGAGCCTTTTAATTTTAAAGATAATACGAATGTATATGCCATTTTAGAAGATAAAACAGGCAATATCTGGATTGGTACTGATAATAATGGATTAATAAAATATTCATCTAACAAGCATGAGGTAGTTAAATATTCAGTAAAAGCTGAAAAATCACATAAAATAAATAGCAATGAAGTATATGCCATTACTGAAAATAAATTGATGATTTATGTAGGTACCAGAAAAGGATTGAATGCCATAAATAAGCTAACTGGTGAAGTAGTATCGGTGCCTGAACAAAAAACTAATTTGGATATTAATACACTAAGTGCTGATATTAATGGTAATATTTGGATTGGTTTGATGAACAACGGATTTTGCCATTTAGATTACAGCAATTGGCAATTTGAATGCTTTAAGGATAATGAACTTATTAATAATCAAGTACGAAACAATGATGTGAAATTCATTTACCCTTCAAAAGAGGGGATGATATATTTAGCAACTGATAGTGGTTTGAAGAAATTTAATCCTATTACTCAAACTTTTTCACGATACAGATATGATAGAAATCAGCCGAATTCAATCACATCAAATACTGTAACTTCAATTTATGAAGATAAAAATGGAATGGTTTGGGTAGGAACTTATAATGGCGGCTTCAACCGCTTTGACCCCCGAAAAGAAACCTTCAACCGAATACCATGCAGGTTCATGAATGAAAATACGGAGGTATATTCCATATTGCCCGATGGAAAAAATAATTTATGGCTTAGCACAAATGTTGGTATTTTAAAATTTGAAGTAAACACTGGCAATTTTTTATTGTTTGATAAAACCGATGGAACAATTAGCAATGAATATAATGCTGGAGCTTTCTTTAAGAATAATCATGGGGAGATTTATTATGGTGGAATAAATGGCATAACTTATTTCAATCCTGATAGTATTTCGAATTATAAAACTGATTTCCGATTGGCATTCAATACAATAATGTCGAATAATCAATTATTGCCATTTGAATACGATAGCCTTTATAATCCATCAATAACCTTACAACCTGAGCAATACAATTTCACAATAGATTTTACAGCAATTAACTTTATTTCATCTGATAAAATTCAGTATGCTTATAAATTAATTGGGTCAGATAAAGATTGGGTTTATACAGGAAATAGGCATTTTACAATTTTTAATAACCTAAGCCCGGGCACTTATAAATTAAAGTTCAAAGCATCAATTGTTGAAGGTGTTTGGAAAGAAAGCGATTACACATTAACCATTGTAATTAAGCCTCCATTTTGGCGAACTTGGTGGTTTTATACATTGGTTGCTTTACTAATAATTTCAGTTATATATTATGTAGTAAGATTGAGGGTTCAGCGTTCATCACGTATCAAAGAAGAAGAAGTGGCAAGGCAAAGCAACAAAATGAAACAACAATTTTTGGCTAACATGAGTCATGAAATTCGTACACCGATGAACAGTGTAATTGGTTTTGCTGAATTATTGAGCCAAACAAAATTAAATCAAGAACAAAATAATTATTTATCAGCCATAAAAAGCTCAGCTGAAAATTTATTGGTAATCATTGATGATATTTTAGATTTTTCAAAAATAGATGCTGGTAAAGTTGACTTACAAAAAAGCAATGTTTCAATTCAGAAAATTATTGATAAAGTACATTCAACCTTATATTTAAAGGCAAAAGAAAAGAGCCTAAAATTAATTATTGAGAAGCTTTCAGATGTACCTGAAGTGATTTATTGTGATGAAGTAAGATTATATCAGATTTTAACAAACTTATTGAACAATGCTATTAAATTTACGCATGAAGGAAAAGTAGGGTTGCAGATTATGAAAATTGAAGATCAGTTAAATACAGTTAAGCTTCAATTTAAAATTTATGATACAGGTATTGGAATTGAAAAAGATAAAATTTCAACTATTTTTAATTCTTTTACACAAGCTAACATGGATACCACCAAAAAGTATGGTGGTACAGGTTTGGGTTTAGCAATTACAAAGCAATTAGTTGATTTGTTTAATGGGAAAATTTATTTGGAAAGTGAAGTAGGAGAGGGAACTACGTTTCATGTTGAAATTTCGTTTGAAAAAGTTGAGGAAAATTTTTCAGTTGTTCATAAAAAAGAAAGCAGAATAATACCAAAAATATATAAAAATGGTAAACTTGCATTAGGTATTGAGGCTGAAAATGAAACAGCACCAAATGAAAAAATTGGAGATATAACCAAAACAGCTGACAAATCAGAAACATTTGACTATACAAAACCAAATATTTTATTAGCTGAAGATAATCCATTTAATCAATTGTTAGCAAAAACAGTTTTGAATAAGTATTTCCCCGAAGCAATATTAACCATTGCAAATAATGGAAAACAAGTTTTAGAATATTTTGCAGCAGATAAAAAATTTGATATAATTTTGATGGATGTTCAAATGCCTGAAATGGATGGATTTGAAGCAACCATAAAAATAAGAGAAAATAAAGCAAATGATTCAATTCCGATAATTGCATGCACGGCAGGTGTTACTCCACCCGAAGTTCAACAATGTTTTGAGTCAGGAATGGATGATTTTTTAGCAAAACCATTTCAACCCAATGATTTAGTAAATAAGATTAATTTTCACATTCAAAAATCGAAAGCAAAACTAGTTAAATAAATTATGACCCCAACCACAATAAATCTCGACCAACTCAAAGCCATGACTGGTGATGATGTAAGTATAATGAAAGAATTTATCAAGATGTATCTGAAAGATACACCTAACTTGATGGAAAAAATATTACTTGCTAAATCTCAAGAAATTTACATTGGAGAAGAAAGTGTAGCATGGGGTTGCCATAAAATGGCACCTCAATTAAGCTATATGGGAATCAATAAAGGCTTTGAGCTTGTAAAAAATATTGAAGGAAAACTAAAAGAGCTTAATGGAACTACTTATTCTGAACTCAATCATCAGTTAGATGAATTGAAGCAACTTTGCGAAATGAGCTATGTTGAATTAAACCATTTCATCGAAGCAAATTAATTTTTCAAATTTTAATCAAAGCCTCTGCATTAATTTAATGCGGAGGCTTTTTTATTAAAAATAAATGATTTTAACCTTTAGAATAGGAACATTTATACCAATTCCAACAACAAAATAGTCCAAACTATTTTGGAGTTGTGAATAGGTAAATTCAAATACAGTTTGAAAATAGTACAAATGAGTGAAACGTCCTGATTTCTTCGGAATGGACTATATTGAAAACGTAATCGGTATTATTAAGTATAAAATTAATTTTTATATTAATCAAATTGCACTATCTTCGCCGTCCAAAATATTTTTTTCATAAAAGGAGGAAACAAAACTTGACAGAAACAACAAACATTAACCAAACAGCGCATGACGATTTCAACTGGAACGTTGATAAACGAAGTGCAAACAGCTACTCAAAACAAGAAGTAGAATCAATGGCAACAATGTACGATGGTACATTTAAAGCTATTAACAACAACGAAATTGTAAACGGCACAATCGTTGGGATTTCAAAAACAGATGTTGTAGTAAACATCGGATTTAAATCAGACGGATTAGTTCCTTTGAACGAATTCCGTGACATGCCCTCTATCAAAATCGGTGACGAAATTGAAGTGTATGTTTTAAGCAAAGAAGATAAATCAGGTCAATTAATTCTTTCTCGTAAGAATGCTAAATTGGCTAAAGCTTGGGATCAAATTGTTAGCGCTCACTCAACTGGAATTATTGTTACAGGTCATATCACTAGCAAAACTAAAGGTGGTTTGATAGTTGACATTTTCGGTTTAGAAACATTCTTACCAGGATCTCAAATTGATGTTAAACCTGTAACCGATTATGATGGTTATGTTGGTAAAAACATGGAATTTAAAGTTGTTAAGATTAATGAAGTAATCAAAAATGCTGTTGTATCTCATAAAGCATTAATTGAAAGCGATATTGAAAGCCAACGTGCTGAAATTATCGGACAAATGGAAATTGGCCAAGTATTACAAGGTACAGTTAAAAACATCACCGACTTCGGCGCATTCATTGATTTAGGTGGTTTAGATGGCTTACTTTACATTACTGATATTTCATGGGGTCGTATCACACATCCTAATGAAGTATTACAAATGAACCAGCAATTAAATGTAGTTGTATTAGGCTTTACTGATGAGAAAAAACGTATCAGTTTAGGTTTGAAACAATTAACTCCTCATCCTTGGGAAGTATTACCAACTGAAATGGTTGAAGGTGGTACAATCAAAGGTAAAGTAGTAAACATTGAAGAATACGGTGCATTCTTAGAAATTAAACCTGGTATCGAAGGTTTATTACACGTATCTGAATTAGGATGGAGTAATCAACCAGTAAATGCTAAAGAATTCTTCAAATTAGGCGATGAATACGAAACTAAGATTGTAGCATTAGATAAAGAGCAACGTAAAATGTCGTTGAGCTTGAAACAAATGACTACTGATCCTTGGAGCAGCATTGCTGATAAATACCCTGTAGGAAGTAAGCATAAAGGAACAGTTAAAAATGTAACTAACTATGGTATTTTTGTTGAATTTGAAGCAGGAATTGGCGGTATGGTTCATATTAGTGATTTAAGTTGGACTAAACGTTATCATCATGCTAATGAATTTGCAAAAGTTGGTAGTGAAATAGATGTAATTGTTTTAAATCTTGATACAGAAAACAGAAAAATGTCATTAGGACATAAGCAATTAGAAGAAGATCCATGGGATACATTTGAATCTATTTTCCCTGTGGGTTCTATTCATCAAGGTACTATCGTACGTAAAGATGATAAAGGAGCTACAGTTCAATTGCAATATGGCTTAGAAGGATATGCTCCTGTTAAGCACTTGAAGAAAGAAAACGGCAAAAATGCTGAAATAGATGAAACTTTAGATTTCAAAATTTTAGAATTTGAAAAGAGCGATAAACGAATCTTATTATCTCATTCTAAAATTGTAATGGATGCTAAAAACGCTTCAAAAGCTACTGAAGAAGGAGAAAAAGTTGCTGAAGAAAAACGTACAAAAGATTCAGTAAAAACAATTAACGAAAAAGTTAAAAAATCAACAATGGGTGATTTAGAAGCTTTGACTAAATTGAAAGAATCAATGGATAAAAACGAAGGAAAATAATAATTTCGTCAATTAAAATAAAAGCCGCTTTGATAATTTCAAAGCGGTTTTTTTATTTCTCTTAATTCAACCTTAGTTTCATCTAATACCGATTACGTTTTCAATATAGTCTATCCCGAAGAAATCGGGACGTTTCACTCATTTGTACTATTTTCAAACTGTATCGGCATTTACCACTTCACAACTCCAAAATAGTTTGGACTATTTTGTTGTTGGAATTGGTATAAAACTGAATAGTTTAGTGAACCTATATCAATTTTTAATGAAGCATTTAAATTTTTCATCTTGTTTGATAAAGTATTCACCAGCAGCTAAAAAACTTATATCATAAAATATCTGTTGCAAACCACTGCTTTGTTTTGGTGCCAAAATCTGTTTGATAATTTTACCTTGATAATCAATTAATGATATATTTTGGTTTTTAGATTTATCTGCAAAATATTTAATATTCAATAAAGTACTTTGTGCATTTGTCTTTACATCAATGCTGAAATTATCGGTTGTTAAATTACTTGAAGTGTCATTTCGGCTTAATTTCCAATTTGAAAAATCATCTTTTAATTTAAAAACAAAAAAATCTTTTTTGCCTTTACTTTTAAATGTAAAATCACCCCAAATGAACGAACTACTGTAATTGCCAGTAACATACAAATCATGCGAAAAACAATTGTATTGAAGCGAATGAAAAGCACAATTTTCAGTTAGGTTTGAATTTGTTTTTTGAGTCATTATTTTTCCTTCATTATTCAAATGATAAATGAAATAATTATTCAACGGGGCAACATAAATTGATGAAGATGTTTTTTGATTTTTATCAGCAGGAGTTTTAAATTTCAACTTTGAATATCCTGCAAGCCATATTTGATTGTTATCATCAATTAAAATTTGATTGTTAGCCATTACTCCATTTTGAGATAACGAAGTATTAAAAATTATTTCAGATAATTTATTATTGAATTTAATAATGGCTAAATCTGATTCAGCTTTTGCTGATAAAGTAACTGATTTTTTTTTGCCTTCAATTTTGCAATTGCTTTGATATGAAAATGCAATAATGATTTCATTTGATTTATTGATGCCCATACATTTGTTATTACAAATTTCGTTTTCTGTTCCGCCAATAACAGTTGATTCAATGATTTTGCCATTAATATCAAATTTGATTAATACTAAATCATTCTTTCCGGCCGAAGCATATTTTATTGGGCTTCCATTGGGGTTTATGTCAATTTCATCAGTAAATGTTGTGAGTAAATAATAATAATTTTTTTCATCAGCTTCAACACAACTTTGGCTTTGAAATGAATTGTTATTATTGGTTATTCCAATAGTTGTAGCAAAAATAAATTTAGCATCATAAGCATTATAACGAGCTATAAAGGCAGTTGTATAATCTGTTTTATCGGCTGTTGAAATCAATAAATGTTGTTGGGCTGAATTGTCAGCATCTATTTTTTTAGTGAATCTACCTGAAACCAAAATTCCATCGGCTTTATCAATACAAATTGATTGAATATCATCATTGTTTTCACCACCAATTTGAAAAGCCCAATCTAAATCGCCAGTGGTTGAAATATACTTTGCAACAAATCCATCTGTTTTACCATTGCTAATTAAATTAGTTTTTTTTGAAGGGCTTTCAAAGTTGCATTCTTCGTTAAAATATCCTACTAAAAATAAATTTCCGTAGGTATCCATTTTTAAATCATGAATTTCATCTTTTGCGGCGCTTCCTATTTTTCGGAACCAAATTAATTTGCCAAATGCGTTGAATTTTGCCAATAAAATATCTTGTGAATGGTTTTTGCTACTAATTTTTTGATTGCTTGATTTTTCTAAAATTATGGTATTTGAAAAATTGGCAGCTACATAAAAATTACCAAATTTATCTAAAACAATATTGCTGATTACATCATTTGAATCAGCCCCAAAACTATAAAGCAACTGTGCTTTACTTGAAAATTGAAGTGATAAAAAAAAGATAATTGAAATGAACAGCTTGTTAATCATGGATACAGCCAAAAGTAAATTTTTAATTTTTGTATTTCAATTAATTTTTGAAACAATGCATTCAAATTTTATATTTTTACGCAAACAATAAAAATGAAATCAGTTTTAATTTTTCTTACAACTATTATTCTTGTTGCACTAATTCAATGGTGGTTGCCATGGTATTGCTTGGCTGTTCCTACATTTTTTGTTGGCTTTTTATATCATCAAAAAAAAGCTTCAGTTGCTTTTTTAATTGGTTTTCTGGCTGTGTTTTTATTATGGTTTGGTATGATTTTTTTAATCAATCAAGATAATAATTCAATATTAGCTAATAGATTAAGTATCCTATTTTTTAAACATCAATGGGTGTTTTTATTAATGCTTGTTAATTCATTGATTGGTGGGTTGGTTGCAGGATTGTCAATGCTTTCAGGGTTTTATTTAAGAAAAGCTTTGTAAAGATGTTTACTGTTTTAATTCAGTTACTTTGCCATCTTTAATTACAAAATAGCTCCCGTTGTTGTATTTATATTTAATAGCATCATCTTTAGTTTTTGTTTTAAAATCAGGGTCTCCCCAGCTTAATTTGGCTTGTTCTTCAGTCATTCCTTTATAAATTTCTTTATTTTCAATAGTCTGCCAAACTTCATCACTCCACTGATAAATTTTCTTTGGATTTTTTTTGAAAAAATACTTACTAAGTAAATTAGTATTAATCATTGAATTGTCAATGTTATTATTACTTACATTGATGTATAAAGTGCCTGTTTCACCCATTTCATCGGACAAAGTAAGGGTGTATAATGCATTGTCATCAAACCCAAGTTCAACATGAGTAACACGAACTTTTTTAAATCTAAATCCATACTTAATCTCATTTCTCTCTTTGGTTTGATTAAAACGATACATAAAATCACTTTTCATCCAAAATACTTTACCTTTCATTAGTTTTTCAGCTAACTCAATATCATCTTGCAAAACCACACGAGTTAGGCTGCCGTTAAATGTTCTACCATAATAAATTTGTGCAGCTTTTGTATTCATTTTTATTTTTACAATGAATTCTCCTACATTTAAACTATCATTGTCAACCGATAGAATAGTTGCTGTTTGATCAACACAGTTAGCATAAATAGGTCTGCCATTAAATCCTGTACCACCTGAAAACGAAACATAATCATACATTTGTTTTGAATCAATAATTGGTAAAAACAGAAGCTTTTTACCCACCCACTTTTTAATTTCTAAATGAGGTATAGTGTCATCAGCTTCAACTAAAATTTTTGAATTAGATTTTGGGATGCCAATACTTTGGGCAAAACATTCAAATGATAAAGAAAAAAAAATGATAACTATTGAAATATATCGCATGACTTGATTTTAGTTGAAATTAAACCCTGTAAAGTTAAAGATTTAAAAAAAGCCTAAAGTGTTGCGTTGCAAAAAATAGTTAACATTTAATAATTGATAATAATTTTTGAATACAATTTGTGTAATCAATTTTGATGCAGTATGTTTGGCATAAATTATAATTTAATCAAAATGAATTTACACGAATACCAAGCTAAGGCATTATTACAAAAATTTGATGTACCCGTTCAAGAAGGTTTTGCATGCGTTACAGTTGATGAAGCAGTGAATGCATATCAAGAAATTAGTAAAGCAACAAATTCGAAATTTGCAGTTGTTAAAGCTCAAATTCATGCCGGTGGTCGTGGTAAAGGTAAAATTGTTGGTACGGAACAACGTGGCGTTCAAGTAGCTAAAAGTGCTGATGATGTAAAAACTATTGCAACCAATTTGTTAGGGGGTACATTAGTTACTATTCAAACTGGCGAAGCCGGGAAAGTAGTAAATAAAATTTTTGTAGCTAAAGATTCATATTATAGCGGTCCATCACCAATTGCTGAATATTATTTATCAATTTTATTGGATAGAACTGAAGGCAAAAATGTGATTATGTACAGCACTGAAGGTGGAATGGATATTGAAGAAGTGGCTCATAACACTCCTGAAAAAATATTTAAAGAATGGGTGCAGCCTGGTGCACCATTAGCTGGATTTCAAGCTCGAAAAATTGCTTTTAATTTAGGATTAAGCGGTGAAGCTTTTAAATCATGTGTGAAGTTTGTTTCAAACTTGTATAATGCTTATGTGGGGTTAGATTGTTCAATGCTTGAAATTAATCCATTGTTTAAAACTGCTGATGATAAAATTATTGCAGTTGATTGTAAAATGAATTTGGATGATAATGCTTTAATTCGTCATTCGGATATTGCAGCAATGAGAGATATTTCAGAAGAAGATGCTACAGAAGTTGAAGCAGGTGAATACAACTTGAACTTTGTGAAATTAGATGGAAATGTTGGTTGTATGGTAAATGGTGCTGGTTTAGCAATGGCAACTATGGATATGATAAAATTAAGTGGTGGCGAACCTGCCAACTTTTTAGATGTTGGTGGCTCAGCTAATGCTACTACGGTTGAAGCTGGGTTCAGAATTATTTTAAAAGACCCAAATGTAAAAGCAATTTTAGTGAATATTTTTGGTGGTATTGTTCGTTGTGATAGAGTTGCTCAAGGTGTAGTTGATGCTTATAATAATATCGGTCAAATTAATGTGCCAATCATTGTAAGATTGCAAGGTACAAATGCTGAAGCTGCAAAAGAATTAATTGAAAAATCTGGATTGAAAGTTCAATCTGCAATTCAATTAGAAGAAGCAGCAGCTTTGGTAAAACAAGCCGTTAGTTAATTCTAAAATAAATTAGTGAAAAGGGTAGCAGAATTTTCTGTTGCCCTTTTTTTATTGAGATAAACAATGTTTTATTTTTAAATACGTTATGTTTTTTTATAGTAACTTCACCTAACATTTAATGGCAAAACATCTTCATATCATTTCATTCAATGTTCCTTTCCCTGCTAATTATGGCGGTGTGATTGATGTGTTTCATAAAATACGATGGTTACATGAAGTGGGAATAAAAGTTCATTTACATTGCTTTCATTATGGGCGAAATGAAGCTAAAAAATTAGAGCAATATTGTGAAAGCGTTCACTATTATCCACGAAGAAGTTTTCTGAGTAATTTTTCTGAATTGCCTTATATTGTTAATTCACGAAGGCATCCAGCTTTATTACAACGATTGTTGCAAGATGAATATCCTATTTTGTTTGAAGGATTGCATTGCTGTTATTTAATGAATCATGAGTCATTAAAAGGTAGAATGAAAATTTTTAGAGAAAGCAATATTGAACATGAATATTATGAAGCACTTTTGAAAAATGAAGCTAAATGGTGGAAGAAATTTTATTTTAAATTTGAAGCCTATCGCTTACAAAAATTTGAATCGGTATTGGCTCATGCAAATCAAATAGTAACAGTTTCTGAAAAAGATGCTGAATATTTCAAGCAAAAATTTACTAAAAATAAAGTAACTAATATTCCATCATTTCATGAAAATGACTTTGTAACAACTGAACTTGGCAAAGGCGATTTTATTTTATTTCATGGTAATTTATCAGTGGTTGAAAATAGTGAGGCTGCCAAATTTTTAATTGAAAAAGTGGCAATTAAAAGCAACTATAAATTTATTATAGCTGGTTTAAATCCAAGTTCTGAACTGAAAGAATGCATTCAGAAAGCAGCTAAAAAGAATATAACATTGGTTGAAAATCCGAATGATGAAACCATGAATAAATTGATGCATTCAGCACATATTCATTTTTTATATACACATCAAACCACTGGATTGAAATTAAAATTGATTAATTCATTATACAAAGGCAAATTTGTTTTGTTGAATGATAAAATGCTTCACGGAGTTGATGTAGGAAATGAATGTATAATAGCTAATGATGAAAATTCATTCGTTCAAAAAATTGACGAATTAATGCTCAAAAATTTTATGCCCGAACAATTGGAACAAAGAAATGAATGGGTGAAAACCAAATTCAATAATGAACAAAATTGCGAAAAATTACTATCACTTATTTATTCATAAAATACTTGAAAAAAAGTGTTTCTTTGTGCCGCTTAAAAAAATGCAATACTTATGAGTTTATCTATTAAAATAAATAAAGCTGTTAAAAGCAAATTAAGTGAAATTGAGTTGAAGGGTTTGGTATTCGGTAAAACATTTACTGACCACATGTTTATTGCAGATTACTATGATGGCAAATGGCAAACTGCTGAAATAATGCCTTATGGCTTAATTCCTACAGCACCATCTGTTTATTCATTGCATTATGGTCAATCCATTTTTGAAGGCATGAAAGCTGTGAAAAATGCTGATGGAAATGCTATGATGTTTCGCCCATTAGAAAATTGGAAACGATTAAATTATTCAGGAAAACGTATGGCTTTGCCTGAAGTACCTGAAGATTTATTTATGAATGGCTTACGTGAATTATTGAAATTGGATAAAGATTGGATTCCGCAAGAATCAGGTAGTGCTTTATATATTCGTCCGTTTTTATATGCTGCTGATGAATTGATAGGAATTAAACCAACTGAACATTTTAAGTTTAAAATTATCATGTCGCCAGTGAGTGCATACTATGCTGACCCTGTGAAAATTTTAGTAGCCGATAAATACGTAAGAGCTTGCCCTGGCGGAACTGGTGATGTGAAAGCGGCTGGTAATTATGGAGCTACTATGTTGCCTATGTTAGAAGCTAAAGCAAAAGGATTTGACCAAGTATTGTGGATGGATGGAAATGAATTTAGATACTTAAATGAAATTGGCAGCATGAATGTATTTGTTCAAATTGGTGATACTTTTTTAACGCCTGATACTGATGGCAATATTTTAGATGGAATAACTCGTAAAAGTATTATTGCTTTATTAAAAGATGAAGGCCATAAAGTAGAAGAACGTAAAATTGATATTCAAGAATTGGTAGATGCGGCTGAAAAAGGAATTTTGAATGATGCTTTTGGAACTGGAACTGCTGCTTCATTAGCGCCAATTAAATTATTTGGCTATAAGGATAAAATTATTGATGTGAAACCAGTTGAACAAAGAAGTATTACCAAGCATATTAAAGCAAGATTAGATGCTATAAAATGTGGTACTGAAGCCGATAAGTTTAATTGGGTGGAAGAAGTTAAATAAATTAAAAACTAATACTACTAAAAAAGCGAATCAAGAAAAATTGAAGTTGCCCCAAAGAGTTATACACTAATTGGGGCATTTTTTATGGTTCAACAAGCTCTCTGTGATCAACATGCTGAGCATGTTGAACCATTTTTTTAGTACTATTGCCGAATATGAGTTTAAAAAAAATCTAGAATTTTATAATCTTTCTATTTAGAAAGGCTTCTATTTTTTTCGTTACTTTGGATTCTCAAATATTTCAATGAAATCAATATATTTTTCGATAGTAATGATGTTGGTGTTTGCTGCTAAAATAAATGCACAAAGCAGCTTTCAACGTGTGGTTACAGA
>JBDKJJ010000082.1:0-6487 GCA_039796635.1 Bacteroidota bacterium | reverse complement strand
GGTACGATTGCACACAGCATCAGCTAATTCCTAATGCAAATGATGATACATTTAGAATAAATCATACAGGAAATTATGCCGTAATTGTAAAAGATAGTTTAACACTTTGTAGCGATACTTCAAATTGTAGAATGATGGTGGTAAGTGGTGTTGATGAAATATTAGCTAATAGTTTAGTTATTCATCCTAACCCAACTTCAACTAACTTGGTGATTGGAAATTTAAAGTTGGATATTCAATATTTAACAATAACCGATGTGTTGGGTAGAGTTGTAAAGCAAATAACCAATCTAAAATATCCAATAACCAATATCCAAGTTGATGATTTCCCATGCGGCTTATTTTTCATAAAAGCCACTGATACCAAAGGAAATATGTATAATGCAAAATTTGTGAAAGAGTAGGGAAGTAGTGAAAAAGCAAAGGCTGTTAGTAGATAACAGCCTTTGCCTTTGAATATTAATCATTAATTAATCCTCTGCCTGCTTTTTGAATTTTACCATCTCTCATCAATTCATTTTTAATTTTATCTACAATACCGTTTACAAAATCTTTGCTTTTTGGGGTGCTGTATAATTTCGAAATATCAATGTATTCATTAATCGAAACTTTTACTGGCACATTTTCAAAATACAATATTTCGCAAAGTGCTAATTTGATTAATATTAAATCAACTGCTGCTAATCTATCAGCATCCCAGTTTCTTAATTTAGGTTTTATTAATTCTGTTAATTCGTTTTCGCAGTAATAGGTTTTGTCAATCAGTTCATAAGCAAATTTAATGGCTTCATCTTCTTTTAAATTAGCCATTTCAATTTTGCCAGTTTTGAAAGCCATATCAATGCGCTTGTGAATAAATGTTTTCTCATCCATCCATCCTGGGAAAAATTCTTCCATCAACGAATGAAACAATTCGCTTTTGTAAATTATTTCACCATATAAATAATTCATAATTGCCTGAATTTCTTTATGGCTGCCAGTTCCTTCGCTTACAAATTTTTTATAAGTGTCAGAAGCTTTTAATTCTAAATAAATTTTACGAACAATGTCATCATCAACTTGTAAATAAGGTTTTTGTTTTTCAACAAAAGTGGCATAATCATGCTCTCTTAAAAATCCATGAATAAGTGGGTTGTTGTATATTAAAGTATTAACCTTTTTTTCTTCGTCGGTTAATAAAAATTTTGAGGCTTGTACTTGCTCATCATCCTTACTGTATTCAGCTACACGAACGCAGAAATAAATGTTTAATAAATAAAGTTTATCAGATTGCTCAATGCTTTGTTGCAACCATTTTTTTATCATATTAATATCCGCCGCAGGATTTTGTAGATGTGAATACAATGCCTGCATTACTTTGATTCTTAGGTTACGACGACTATACATTTATTTTTATTTTAGTAAGAACTTTTATAAGAAAACTTTGAGGTGATATAAGTGCATAAAAAAAGTCAATGATGAATCATTAATTTACATCATTGACTTTTTCTGAAAGAAAATTATAAAGTTGATTTCAATTTTGCAATTTCAGCAATACGCTTTTCAGCTAATACCAATGCAGCTTTGTGGGATGTAATACCATCTTTTTCAGCTGTATTGAAAATATCTAAGGTTAAGCCATATACTTTGTTGGCTTTGCCCATAGCACGTTCACGATTGTAGCCTTGTAATTCAGCATACACATTAATCAATCCACCTGAATTGATTAAAAAATCAGGAGCGTATAAAATGCCCATATCCGTTACTTGTCTGCCATGAATAACTTCATCTTCTAATTGGTTATTGGCACAACCTGCTATGATAGCACATTTCAAACGTTTTAAAGTAGCATCATTAACCGTAGCACCCATTGCACATGGAGCATAAATATCCATTTTTACATCATAAATAGCATCAGGCTCAACAGCTTGAACGCCAAATTTAGTTTGTAAAGTTTTTACTTTTTCAGTAGCGATATCAGTAATTACTACTTTTGCGCCATCATTCACTAACATTTCAACTAAATAAGCAGCAACATGTCCAGCACCTTGAACTGCCACTGTTTTTCCGATTAATGAATCATTGCCGTAAGCCTTTTTTGCAGCAGCTTTCATTCCTAAAAAAGTAGTTAAAGCTGTTACTGGCGAAGGGTCACCACTTCCGCCCATGTATTCAGGAATGCCCGTTACATGTTTAGTTTCCATGGCAATATATTCCATATCTTCTTTGTTTGTTCCCACGTCTTCAGCAGTGATGTATTTCCCCCCTAAGCTGTTTACAAACTTACCGTATCTGCGCCATAAAGCTTCGCTTTTGTCGGTAGCTGAATTGCCAATGATTACAGCTTTTCCGCCACCTAAATTTAAGCCGCTGATAGCTGCTTTATAGGTCATGCCACGTGATAAACGTAATACATCTTTTATGGCATCAGCATCGTTAGCATAATTCCAAAAACGAGTACCGCCTAAAGCTGGACCTAATGTGGTATTATGAATAGCAATGATAGATTTTAAGCCACTTGCTTTGTCATAGCAAAAAGTTACTTGCTCATGACTATTAGTTGATATTTGATCAAATAATTGAGTTGAATTTGAAGGTGCCGAAACAGCTACATTTTCCATCTTGTTGATTTTTTAAGGTTGCAAATGTAAAGTTTTTTTATTTAATCTGCTTAGGATTTTCTAAATGGTGGGTTTGGTAATAGATACCTGCTTGAATTCCCCAAATTTCAACGCCGAAGTTTGAACTATAAATTACTCCAGTTTCAATTCCCCAATTCCATTTATTCGTTTTGTAAATGTCATACTGAAATTTAGTGTTTAGTTCAATTCTCGGAACGTATTTAGCCCATTCATAGCCATCGCTGGCATATCTAAATGTGGTATTCATTTTTAATCTTGGGTAAGCGTTAGAATAAAATGAAGTGGACAATGTATTTTCCCAATAAGCTCTGTTGCTGAATAATTCTTTCATAAAGCCTGTTCCAATTTTTAAATCAAAATTTTGTGTTTGTACAAAATTTAATTCTAACAATTGCCAATCTAAAGTATTGTATAAATCTCCACTTTTGTCAACCGCAGCATAGTATCGTATTGATGAACTTAATAATCCCCAAGTACCGCATATTTGAGGTTGAGCAATGAAATATGGAGATGGATTAGCACTAATTACTCCTTCACCTTTTAAATTGATTATTCTACCTATTCTATTGGCTTTTTCCAATCGTTTTTTTTGCCAATTAACTAATACTGGAATTAACTGTAAACTTAAATTACAACCTAATTCTAAGCAAGCCCCATCGCAGTTTCCTCCATTATTAATATAATTTGAGCTAGATGATGAATGCCCTGAATTATAATTGCCATTGCCATTAGATGACTCTGAATTAGTTGAATTATTATTGGTGGATGTGTTTGAACTATTGCCAGATGTACCTGTATTTCGGTTATTATCTGAGTTTCGTTTGATTTGTTGGTTGCTTTGCGAAAAAGATTGCTCTAAAACAAAACTAAAAAGCAAAATCAATAGGGTTGATTTAATCATTATTGAAATGTAAAGTTGAGAATACAAAACTAATAACTAAAACAAAGCCGAAAATGCAAAACTGCAACTTTTTAATTACAAAGAATTAAGCAATGCTTTTTTAGTAATGGTTGCTTGAAATCCTTTATCATCAAAGGTTTTATATAATTTCTTCAAAATCATACACCATAAGCCTTTCAAACAAGCCATAAAAATATTTTTATCATTTTGATATTGATTATCAATGGATTGTAATAAATCTAAAAAAATATTTTGATAAATGTTTTGTATCGTGAAAAAAGTGGATACCTTTGCAGTCCTTTTTAAAAATAAAAAAGCAAATAACAGTGGATAAATTAAGTTTCAGAACCGAAATGGCAAACGCAGCCACAGTAAAACACGAGTGGTTTGTGATTGATGCCGAAAATCAAATATTAGGTCGTATGTGTACTCGTATTGCTTCGGTATTACGTGGCAAACATAAGCCAAGCTATACACCTCATGTTGATACTGGTGATTATGTAATCGTAATCAATGCTGGTAAATTCAAATTAACGGGTAATAAAATGATGGATAAAGATATTATCACTTTCAGTGGATATCCAGGTGGTCAAAAAATCACTAATCCAAAAGATTTATTACAAAAACATCCAACACGTATGATTGAAAATGCGGTTCATGGTATGTTGCCAAAAAATAAAATGGGAAGAGCAATGCACAAAAAATTATTTGTGTATGCAGGTGCTGAGCATCCTCATGCAGCTCAAACTCCAAAAAAATTAGAATTAAAATAATTAAGTAAACATTTCTTTCAAATCATAGAACATGGAAATAATTAATGCCGTAGGCCGTAGAAAAGCAGCTGTTGCTCGTGTTTTCTTAAAAAAAGGAAAAGGCGAAGTAATAGTAAATCATAAACCGATTGCCGAGTATTTTCCGGTAATGTATAACCAAATGGCGGTTTTGAAACCTTTGCAAGTTACTGAAACATCAAAAGAATTTGATATTCAATTAAACTGCGATGGTGGTGGAGTTAAAGGTCAAGCAGAAGCTGCGCAATTAGCTATAGCACGTGCTTTAGTAAAATTTAATGCTGAATTAAAACCAGCTTTAAGAGCTAACAATTGTATGACAAGAAACGCTGCCGAGGTTGAACGTAAAAAACCTGGTCATCGTAAAGCTCGTAGAAGCACACAATTCAGCAAACGTTAATTTATCATCTACATTTCTGTATTTTATCAATTAACAATTACAATTAACGAATAACTTTTTTCATAATAATGAATAAAATAACTCAACAAGAACTTTTAGATGCAGGTGTTCACTTTGGTCATTTAAAACGTAAGTGGAATCCAAAAATGTTGCCTTTCATCTTCATGGAACGCAAAGGCATTCATATCATCGATTTAAATAAAACTATCGAAGGATTAGAAGATGCAGGTAATGCAATGAAAGCTATGGCTAAAGCTGGCCGTAAAATATTGTTTGTAGCTACAAAAAAACAAGCTAAAGATATTGTGGCTCAATGTGCTCAACGTACATCTATGCCTTATGTTACTGAACGTTGGTTAGGTGGTATGTTAACTAACTTCTCTACCATTCGAAAGAGCGTAAAGAAAATGCAAAGTATTGAAAAAATGCTTGCTGACGGCACTTTGGAAAACATCACTAAGAAAGAAAAGTTAATGATGAGCCGTGATAAAGATAAAATGGAAAAAATCATTGGCGGTATTGCTAATATGAGCCGTTTACCATCAGCAATTTTTATTGTTGATATCGGTCACGAACATATTGCTTTAGCTGAAGCAAAAAAATTAAACATTGCTACTTTTGCAATGGTTGATACAAACTGTGATCCTAATACAGTTGATTATGCAATTCCTGCAAATGATGATGCTACTAAATCTATCACTGCTATCACTACATATTTAATGAACTGCGTTTTAGAAGGATTAGAAGAACGTAAAAATGAAAAAGTAGATGAAAGCGATGAAGCTGCTGAAGAAGCTGCTGCTAACTTAGCTGCTGCTGAAGGAAATGATGATGCTGATAGCGCTGATCGTCGTAGAAAAGGTGGTAGAGGTGCTGCTCCAGGCGCTGGTGATAAAAATATGCGTAAACCTGCACACAAAGTAGGTGGAGATAGAAAACCAAGATAAAAAAAGTTATTAGTTACTGGTTATTGTTATTAGTTTTATTAAAATCAGTAGCGTCAAAAAAAAGCTATCTACAACAAATTTTGGTAGATAGCTTTTTTAGTAAAATTCAATTTTAAAAAATAAATAAAAAAAATATTATGATTACCGCAGCAGACATTAACAAATTAAGATTACAAACAGGTGCTGGAATGATGGATTGCAAAAAAGCTTTAGAAGCTAGTAACGGCGATTTTGAAGGTGCAATTGATTACTTGCGTAAAAAAGGTCAGAAAGTAGCAGCATTGCGTAACGAACGTGAAGCTAAAGAAGGTGCTGTAATTGCACTTACATCGGCTGATTCAAAAACAGGTATTGCTATTTGTTTAAATTGCGAAACTGATTTCGTAGCTAAAAACGAAAATTTTGTAAACTTTGCAACTCAAATTGCAAATATTGCATTATCTAAATCACCTGCTACTTTAGATGAATTATTAGCTTGTGATTTAGAAGGATTATCTATTGCTGATAAAATTAGCGAACAAGTTGGAAGAATCGGGGAAAAGATTTCATTAAGCAAATACGAGAAAGTAGAAGGTGAAATGGTTGTTCCATACATCCACATGGGTAATAAATTAGGTGTATTGGTATCAATGAATAAAAATATTGCTGAATCAACTGAAATTGGTAAAGATTTAGCGATGCAGATTGCAGCTATGAATCCTGTTGCTGTTGATAAAGGTGATGTATCACAAGAAATGGTTAACCGTGAAATGGAAATTGCCCGTGAAAAGGCTTTGGCTGAAGGAAAGCCAGCAAATATTGTTGACAAAATTGCTTCGGGTACTGTT
>JBDKJJ010000081.1:0-2656 GCA_039796635.1 Bacteroidota bacterium | reverse complement strand
AAAGTAAAATTTAAAGCAGAATGCAATGGACTTAGTTCAGCCGAATTGCCTGAAGTTAATTTTACAATTAAAACACCTTGGTATTTTTCATGGTGGTTTTTAATAACCTGTGCAATTCTATTTATTTCAATCACTTTTTTAATTGTGAAAAATGAATTTAGAAAACAACGTATCAATCAACAATTTGAAACTGAGAAAAACAAACTGGAAAAAGAGTTACAACAAAGCACTTTAGCATCGATTAAAAGCCAAATGAATCCACATTTTCTATTCAATGCTTTAAACACAATTCAATCTTATATTTATCAAAACGACAAGCAAAATGCTTCGCAATATTTAGGAAAATTTAGTGAGCTCACTCGTATGATTTTGGAAATGAGTAACCGTGAAAAAGTATCACTCACCGAAGAAATAAAAGCACTTAAGCTCTATTTAGAATTAGAGCAATTACGTTTTGAAGAAAAACTAAAATATGAAATTGTAGTTGCAAAAAATGTTGATGAAGAAATGATTCACATTCCATCCATGCTTATTCAACCTTATATTGAAAATGCTATTAAACATGGCTTATTGCACAAAAAAGACAATTGGCTTTTGCATATTTCATTTACAAGAAATGAAAATACCTTAGTTGTAAAAGTGGATGACAATGGTATTGGCAGAAAGCGTTCGCAGGAATTACAAAAACTAAAATTGAAGCAGCATCAATCCTTTGCCATGAGTGCCAATGAAAAGCGATTAGATATTTTAAATAAAGGATTAGCAAAACCCATTGCACTGCAAATTATTGATAAAACAAACAATAACGGTGAAGCCTCAGGAACAACTGTAATTTTGAATATTCCCGTTTTAAGTAGCAATGCAACTAAAGATTAAGTAAAACGAAAACGATATTTCATAAATTACCAAGCAAATCTTACAACCATAAGTACAATTTTGTAAAATGATAAGAAGTATAATTATAGATGATGAACCTAAAGCAAGAAAATTGCTGAGCACA
This sequence comes from Bacteroidota bacterium, assembly GCA_039796635.1. Classification (GTDB taxonomy): domain Bacteria; phylum Bacteroidota; class Bacteroidia; order Chitinophagales; family CAIODY01; genus CAIODY01. The sequence continues at coordinate 1,656 of JBDKJJ010000081.1, read as the reverse complement.
ATTTTGCAAGATTATTGTAGCGATGTAGAGGTATTGGCAGAATGCGATGATTTACCAAATGGTGTAAAAGCAATAAAAAAACACAAACCCGATTTAGTGTTTTTAGATATTGAAATGCCAGGGCATAGCGGTTTAGAATTGTTAGATTTTTTCAACGATGATGAAATAGATTTTGCTATTATTTTCACAACGGCTTATAATGAATATGCACTACAAGCTTTTCGTTTTTCAGCAATAGATTATTTGTTAAAACCTTTACAACACGACGCTTTGAAAGAAGCTATTGAACGATTCAAAAAGCGGAATCATAAAATTTATAATGAGCAATACAAAAATTTAAAAGATTCATTTCAAACAAAAAATTGGGAAGATAAACGTATCATTATTCCAACAGGTCAATCACAAAAATTTATTAAACCTCACGAAATAATTATGATAAAAGGAGATGGTGCTTATAGTGAAATTTATTTTACAGATGGCTCAAAAATATTGGCAAGTCGTAATTTAAAACACTTTGAAGAAACGCTACAAAGCATTCCATTTTTTTTCCGGAGCCATAAATCATACTTGGTGAATCTGCAACAGATAACCGAATATGTAAAAAGCGAAGGAGGTTATTTAAAAATGAATGGCAATTTAGAAGCAGGAATTTCCCCAGAAAAAATAGATGAATTATTGGAGCGAATTTAGAATTGAAAGTGTGAGAAAAAGTCATTTATTTCGCCACTTAATTTTAATTCATGAATTCATTTTCACAATTAACCTCACAAAATTTTCGAGCTATTTTCTTCGGCGGAAATTGGACTGTTACTAATTTAAAAGAAGTATTATCTGATATTACTATTGACGAAGCCAACAAAAAAAATGATTACTTCAATTCTATTCTTGCACTAACATTTCATATCAACTATTTCATAGCAGATGCTTTGATTCCTGTACTAGAAGGCAAACCATTAGAAGCACACGATAAATTCAGTTTTGATTATCCTGAATTGAATTCAGAAAATGAATGGCAAGTATTTCAACAAAAAATATTTGCAGATGCTGAAAATGCAACGCAATTAATTGCTGAACTTTCAGATGAAAAACTTGTAGAAGATTTTGTTGATAAAAAATATGGAACTTATTTTCGCAATATTCATGGAATAATTGAACATACACACTATCATTTGGGGCAAATTGTGATTTTAAAAAAATTAATTAGAAAGTAAATGACGAAAGAAGAGCTTTTAGAAAATGTTGAAACCTTAACCGACGAACCCTACGTTCTCATCTTGCATAATGATGATTTTAATACATTTAAATGGGTGATTCGTTGCTTGATAATTATTTGCGACCATCAACCTACTCAAGCAGAACAATGCGCTAATATTGTTCATTTTAACGGAAGTTGTGATGTGAAACGTGGTGATAAAAAAACGATTAGAGTACAATATAAAAAATTGCAAGATGCTGGTTTAACAGTAACTATGGAGAAACAACCTAACTAATTTATAAAATGAAATTCAACTTCTTTTTCGCCTTATTATTCATAATAACATTCACTGCTCAAGCTCAAAACAATCGCAACAGTAATTTTAATCAAATTGGTTGGTACACCAACACCTTCAATGTCAAACTTAGTAATAAGTTCAGCATATTTAACGAATTCCATTG
>JBDKJJ010000080.1:0-6116 GCA_039796635.1 Bacteroidota bacterium | reverse complement strand
GATGTATACCCTAACCATAGCCACATTTTACCAATTTACCCCACTTCAACTTATACTTTTGATTCGGCTGAAGATGGCGCAGATATTTTGAATGGAAGGAAAGAAGGTTATGTGTATTCACGGTTTGAAAATCCAACCTCTGATTCAGTTTGTGAAAAAATTGCAGCGTTAGAATCTTTCGGGTTGAATATGCCATTGAAGGCGTATTTAACTTCATCAGGTATGAGTGCTGTAACTACAGTGATGATGGCTTGTGTAAAAAGCGGACAAAAAATTTTAACACATTATTCTTTATATGGTGGCACTGAAGAATGGATAAATCGTTTTATGCCTAACATGGGTATTGCATCTTTAGTGATTGATTTTGATGATTTAAATAAAGTTGAAGAAACGTTAAAAAATGATTCATCAATTACATTAATTTATATTGAAACACCTGCTAACCCTACGCTTAAATGTGTTGATATAGCAGCAGTTTGTGAAATTGCCAAACGTTATAATGTTAAAGTTTGTTGTGATAATACTTTTGCAACACCTGTTTTACAACGTCCGTTTGCATTAGGAGTTGATTTTGTTTTACATTCAGTAACTAAATATTTGAATGGACATGGAACTACAATTGGTGGTGTTGTATTGGGTAAAGATTTAGAATTCATGAATACCGTTTTCAAAAAAACATATCGTTTGTTAGGTACAAACTATAATCCATTTGATGCATGGTTAGTGATGAACGGCTTGAAAACATTGCCTTTGCGTATGGAACGCCATTGCAGTAATGCAATGAAAGTAGCTGAATATTTACAATCGAATAATGCGGTTGCTAAAGTTGATTATTTAGGATTGACGAATCATCCTTATCATCAATTGGCAAAAAAACAAATGAGAGATTATGGCGGTATGCTTTGCTTTGAATTAAAAACTGGATTAAGCGGCGGACAAAAATTTATTAATAATCTTAATCTTTGTGTAAAGGCTGTTTCATTAGGAACGGTTGATACTTTAGTTTCTCATCCAGCGTCTATGACACATACAAACGTGCCTCAAGCCGATAGGTTGAAATATGGAATTACAGATGGTTTAATCCGAATGAGTGTTGGGTTAGAACATGTAGATGATATTATCGCTGATTTAGAAAATGCGATGAAATAATTCAATGCAATTTCCATTCTGATTAGAATATTATTTTTTTCATACTTTCGTTATGAATGCAATAAAATCTAATCAAACATGAAATCAATATTTTCTTTTTTACTATTTACTCTGTTTTGTCATTCCATTTTATTGGCACAAAATGAAATTCATTCGGCTTCTGCAAAATGTAAAGCCGAAGAAGTTACTGTTTTTTTTAATGGAGCTATGTTGGTTCATTCAGCTCAACTTAAATTGCAAGAAGGAACAACAAAGCTTTTGCTATCAAATGTTTCAAGCACAATGGAAGAAAAGTATATTCACTTATTTGCATCCAATAATGTTAAAATTTTATCAGTAGAAGTAAAGCACAATAATTTAAACCCGAATGTTTCTTTACAAAACCCACAAGCCATTCTTTTAAAAGATTCAATAAAAAAAATCAACCGACAAATTTCAATTTGTAATTATTCAATTGCTGATTTAGAAAATGATAAACGAATTTTAGATGATAATGAACGCATCAATAATAAAGGAAACACAACCACTTTAGTTGATTTAGAAAAGCTGATGAATTTTGCTTCTGAAAAAAGGATACAAATAAATAATAGATTAGTTTTAGAAAAAGAAAACTTTGAATTACTTCAGCAAAAATTAATTCGTTATCAAAATGAATTGAATGAAGTAACAAATAGTACAGATAAATTGAACAGTGAATTGGTAGTTAATTTACAAACATCTGTAGCTACAAATACAGATATAAAAGTCTCTTATCTCACTCATAACGCAGGTTGGCAGCCCAATTACGATTTATTAGTAGATGAAGTTTCAAAACCAATCACACTAAAATATAAATCAAAAGTTTTTAATAATACGGATATCAATTGGGATAAATTAAAAATGAATTTATCAACGGCTAATCCTTTTGAAAGTGCTGATAAACCAAACTTAGCAACTTGGTATTTGAATTATAGATATAATACACCTGAATATAGCACTTGGAGTAAATCACAAAGTATTCAGAAAAATCAAGGAAGTGATTATGATGGAAGAGTTGACAATGTTTTTAAATCTAAAAATGAAAAAATGAATAATTCAACACCAATGATCTATTCACAAATTACAGTCCCTGAATTAGCAATGAATTATTTGATTATGGAAAAGTATTCCATACCAAGTGATTCAAAACCTTATGATGTAGATATTTTAACGAATGAATTAAAAGCTGACTATGAATATTTTTCTGTTCCTAAATTAGAAAATGATGCATTTTTATTGGCTCGAATTAACGATTGGGAAGATTTGAATTTAGCTGATGGACCAGCAAATATTTTTTTCAAAAATAACTATGTTGGTAAATCAAGTATCAATGTATCATCAACCACTGATACACTTTTAATTTCTTTAGGAAAGGATAATAAAATTATTTCAACTCGAACTTTGAAAAAAGAATTTAGTTCAAAAAATATAATGAGTAGCATGATGAGTGAATCATCTTTATTTGAATTAGTGGTGAAAAATAATAATAAAGAAGCGGTTGAAGTTCAGCTGCAAGACCAATTACCAGTATCTCAATCAAGCGATATTGAAGTGATAATAAAAAATATTTCAGATGCTAAAAAAGATGATATCACAGGTATTTTAGATTGGAAAATTAAATTAGCATCAGGGGAAACAAAAAAAATAATTTTAGAATATGTGGTGAAGCATCCTAAAAATAAAGCATTACCACGATTAGAATCGCAACGCCGAGTAATATCTTGTCCACGATTTTAAATAGCAGCTTTACTCCATGAACTTTTATTGTATTTTTAGGTTTTTAAAAGCAAGCAGTAGTAGGCGGCCATAATTTGTGATAACCTCAACAATCTAATATTAAATAATGAGTAAGGTTTTAAGTGCAATTCCTTCTCAAAACTTTACAGAGCAATTATTGTATGATGAAGTCAGAAAGTGATGATGGATGCTGATTTAGTAGTTGTTTATGGAGTTGATACAAAAGTTTTAAATCAAAACAAAAACCAATTGGCAATAAATATTCAGCAAAAGTAAAAAGTAAATAACTTTGTTTCCTAGTGCCTTCGTGGCTAATAATTTTTATAAAAAATGAAAAAGATTTCAAAAATATTAATCGCCAATCGTGGTGAAATTGCTATGAGAGTAATGCGCACTGCAAAAGAAATGGGCATTAAAACGGTGGCCGTTTTTTCGGAATTTTTAAATTAATTATGGCATATTTTTTATTTGTTGATGAAAGTGGAACTGACCAAACTCAATCGCCTTATGAGGTTTTTGGTGGTATTGCTGTGGAGGACAGAGATTTATGGAATTTAATTATCGAAGTTCAGAAATTAGAAATTGAATTTTTTGGAAGAAGATACAGCATCGGCACAAAAGAAATGAAAGGAAGCAGATTGTTGAATAAGATTACTTTCAAACAAGCGGATAAGTTTCCGAAATTTGAATTCGAAGAACGCAAGCTGTTATCTAAATTTTGTATTGAACAAGGCGAACAAGCCTCCATGAAGCATATTGCAGCATTTGCGCAAGCAAAAATTGAATTTGTATCAGCATTACTTGAATTAGTAAATAGATTTCGTTGTAAAATTTTCGCCACTATTTATGATGGGACTACGAGGAAGACCGATGAAACAAATGATGAATTATTAAGCCGACAATACATTTATTTATTTGAACGATTCTATTATTTTTTAGAAGATAAAGGAGACAGTGGAAATGGAATTTTAGTTTTAGATGAATTTGAAAAAACAAGTAGCCAATTATTAATTCAGCAAATTGAAAAATATTTCAAATCATCATTAAAAGGAAGAGTTTTTTCATCACTAATTATTCCAGAACCATTTTTTGTTCATAGTGATTTAAGCACTGGTGTTCAGATTGCTGACATTTTATCTTATGTAATTAATTGGTCAATGCGATTACGCAATATGCCCGAAAAAAATCAAAGGAAAGAACTGCTGCCATTTGTTGAGCAAATAAAAATATTGAGGTATCTTACCAAAAGAGAAGTAGGTGATGTGCCTGATATGAATATTTGGAGCGTAGTAAAAATCTAAAATAAAAAAAGGCAATGCCAGTTACCCAACAAAGCCTCCGATACAAACATAGAAACAAAAAATCGTTTTACAAAAAATAATTTTTACAAAAAATGAAAAAGATTTCAAAAATATTAATCGCCAATCGTGGTGAAATTGCAATAAGAGTAATGCGTACAGCAAAAGAAATGGGCATCAAAACGGTGGCTGTTTTTTCAGAAGCGGATAGAAATGCGTTGCATGTAAGATATGCAGATGAAGCTGTTTGCATCGGTGCTCCGCCAAGTAATCAATCGTATTTATTGGGTGATAAAATTATTGCCTTTGCCAAAAGTTTAAATGTTGATGCTATTCATCCCGGTTATGGTTTCTTGAGTGAAAATGCAGCATTTTCAAAGGCTGTGGCTGATGCAGGTATGATTTTTATTGGACCAAGTGAAGCATCAATTCTTTCGATGGGAAGTAAAATTGCTGCAAAAGAAACAGCAAAAAAATACAACGTGCCTTTAGTTCCAGGAACGGAAGATGCTGTGTTGACAAGCGATGATGCATTGAAAATTTCAAAACAAATTGGTTTTCCTGTTTTGATAAAAGCCAGCGCAGGTGGCGGTGGAAAAGGGATGAGAGCTGTTTATAAAGAAGAAGAATTGGTAGAGCAATATGAAATGGCAAAAAGTGAAGCTCGAAATTCATTTGGTGATGATGCGGTGATGATTGAGAAATATGTTACTGCCCCACGTCATATTGAAATTCAGGTGTTGTGTGATAATCATGGCAATGGTGTTTATTTATTTGAGAGAGAATGCAGCATTCAACGCCGACATCAAAAGTTGGTGGAAGAAGCGCCATCAGCTTGTTTGACGCCTGAAGTGAGAAAAGCGATGGGTGAATGTGCTGTAAGATTAGCAACAGAAAGTAAATATAGTGGAGCAGGAACTGTTGAGTTTTTAGTGGATGATAAACTCAATTTTTATTTCTTAGAAATGAATACGCGTTTGCAAGTGGAACATCCTGTTTCGGAAATTATTTGTGGATTAGATTTGGTGAAAGAACAAATAAAAGTGGCGATGGATTTACCTTTGTCATTCACTCAAAATGATTTGAAAATAAATGGTCATAGCATCGAACTCAGAGTATGTGCTGAAGACCCAATGAATAATTTTTTACCTGATATCGGAAAATTAGTTCGCTATGAAAAGCCCAATGGAACTGGCGTAAGGGTTGATGATGCTTACGAACAAGGCATGGACATTCCGATTTATTATGACCCAATGATTGCAAAATTGATTGTGCATGGAGCTACTCGTGAAGAGGCGATGGACAGATTATGCAGAGCGATAGATGAATACAAAATCACGGGCATTCAAACTACTTTGCAATTTGGTAAATGGGTGGTGCAACATCCTGAATTCAGAAAAGGAAATATTACTACCAACTTCATTGCACAATATTTCAAGCCTGAATATTTGAAAACTACAGATGAAAACGAAGCCAATATTGCTGCTTTAGTTGCTGCTCATTTCTTTGATACAATAACTTCTGCTGCTTCCAATGCTTCTCCTGTTGCAGCTTTGACGACTGAAAAACATGAATGGAGAAAGAGAAGGGGTATGAGGTAATATCACCAACTTCTACTGGCGCAAGTATGATGTATTACATTGAACGTTTATTGACTTGTTCATGAATGGACGTTAAAACAAGTTCACTCTACTCCAACCAAAACTATTAATCTGAGTTAGTTTAAAACAAATTCGTTGCAATTTCCCAAAAATTTTGAGCCAAATAAAATTTGTAATCGGCTCAAAAAATGCTTATTTTTGAGCCGAATAAATAATCTAATCGGCTCATGATACGTTATAATTGGGAACAAAAAGATTGGCCTCACTTCACTTTTCAGGTAAGTGATTTGCATCAGCAACTTTTGACTATAAG
>JBDKJJ010000079.1:0-7105 GCA_039796635.1 Bacteroidota bacterium | reverse complement strand
TAGCACCTAAATGTTCTTATATTACACCAGTACCAGGCGGAGTAGGATTGATGACCATTTCGGCATTAATGATGAATACAATGAAATCTTATCAGAACAAAAATTTATAAATTTATTATATGAAACAGTTTTTTAAAATCGTTTTAGGCAGCATGGTAGGTTTTATCATTGCTGCTGGGTTATTTACCATTTTAATGTTTGTCATTATTGCAGGTATAATATCAAGTAGTAAAAGTTCAGAAAAAGCAGATGCTGAAGCGCATTCAGTTTTAACTATTAATTTGAATAAATCAATTGCTGAAAGAATGGACTATTCAGATGTGAACTTTACTAATATCAACCATTTAGCAACCTCTAAAAACTTAGGATTAAAGGAACTTACAGCTAATATTCGGAAAGCAAAAAATGATGAATTCATTACCGGAATTTTTATTGATACCAGAATGGTAGAATCAGGCTGGGCTACTTTAGAAGCATTAAGACGTGAATTGATTGAATTCAAAAAATCAAAAAAATTCATCATTGCTTATGGCGAAGTGATGACTCAAAAAAGCTATTACATTGCTAGTGTTGCTGATAAGGTTTACTTAAACCCAAGTGGATTGATGGAGTTTTCAGGCATGAGCGTAAATATTATGTTCTTAAAAGGAACATTAGATAAATTAGGAATTGAACCTCAAATATTTTATTGCGGTAAATTTAAAAGTGCTACTGAGCCTTTACGATTAACCAAAATGAGTGATGCTAACAAATTACAAACTACTGAATTTATTAATTCATTCTATTCTCATTTCATGCATAATATTGCTGAAAGCCGCAAAATTAATTATGATTCATTAGATAAAATTAGTAGAGAATTATTGGTTCGAAATCCATCATCTGCCTTGAAATATGGACTAGTAGATGGTTTGAAATACTATGATGAAATTTTAGCTGAATTAAAAACCGCATCAAAAACAGATGAAAAAAATCCGAAGTTAGTTTCTATTGAAAACTATGATAATATGAGTGGTGGCGAAAAATATAGTTCATCAAAAAATAAAATTGCTGTAGTATATGCTGAAGGCGATATTGTTGATGGACAAGGTGATGATGATAATATTGGCGGCGAAAAATTTGCTGAAATGATTCGTAAAATTCGTCAGGATGAAAAAGTAAAAGCATTGGTGTTAAGAGTAAATTCACCAGGCGGAAGTGCTTTGGCAAGTGATATTATGTGGAGAGAAATTATGTTAGCAAAAAAGAAAATGCCAGTGGTAGTAAGTATGGGCAATTATGCGGCAAGTGGCGGTTATTATATTTCATGTGCTGCTGATTCAATTTTTGCTGAGCCAAATACATTAACGGGCTCGATTGGTGTTTTTGGTATTTTGCCTTGCATGGAAAATTTCTTACATGATAAATTAGGAATTACTCATGATGGAGTAAAAACTGGTAAATTCAGTGATATGCCTAATTTAACTCGTCATTTGAATGATGATGAAAAGCATATTATTCAATCAGGAGTTGATAGTATTTATAGTGATTTTTTAAACAGAGTAGCACAAGGTCGTCATAAAACAAAAGCTGAAATTGATAGCATTGCACAAGGAAGAGTTTGGAGTGGTGAAAGAGCAATTAGCATTGGGTTGGTTGATAAATTAGGAAATTTAGATGCAGCCATTGCTTGTGCTGTAAGAGCTGCAAAATTGAAAGATTATGCGGTAAGTAATTACCCAAGTAGAGAGTTTGGTGTGAAAGAAATTTTATATCAAATGGGTGAAAACAAAAAGCAATCATACATCAAAGCTGAATTAGGTGAATATTACCAAGCATTTGAGCAATTGCAATTCATTAAAAAATGGACAGGAATTCAAGCACGTTTGCCTTATCAAATGGATATTCGTTAATTATAAATTTTAATTGCCATGCAGTTTGTAGGCTATATTTTATTTTTAGTTTTTGCTATTCCGTTTTCTTATTTACCATTAGGAATTTTATATCTTTTTAGCGATTTTTTATACTTGGTTTTATACAAGTTAATAGGCTACAGAAAAAAAGTAGTTCGTCAAAATCTTGTAAATTCTTTTCCTGAAAAATCAATTGATGAAATCATTTCAATTGAAAAAAAGTACTACCACAATCTTTGTGATTGGATTATTGAAACCATAAAATTGTTTAGTATTTCAGAGTCAGAATTGAAACAACGAATGAAATTTACGGATGAAGAAAAATGGAATTCATACTGCGAAATGGGTCAACATATTATTATTGCAGCAGGTCATTTTAATAATTTTGAATGGGGCGCTCAGCGAATAACACTGAATAAAAACAGTACTGTGGTTGGTTTATATACCCCTTTATCAAATCCATATTTTAATAAATTTATTACTAAAAATCGTTCAAGATTTGGCGCTTTAATGATTCCTTCCAAAGAAATTAAAGATTTTGTGAGCAAGCCATTAACTAAAAAGTATGCATTTGGTTTAGTGGCTGATCAAAGCCCACGAAAAGAAGCCAAGCTTTATTGGACAGAATTTTTGAATCAACAAACTGCCGTTTTTACTGGCGTTGAACGATATGCACTTCAATTAAATTCGCCAGTTGTGTTTGTTTATCCTATGAAAATTAAAAGAGGATATTATGAATTGAAAGCACAAATTATTTGCGATGAACCATCAAAGGCTTTTCCGTTTATTATTACTGAAGCCCAAACAAAATTTCTTGAATCTATCATTAGGCAACAACCTGAAGCATGGATGTGGAGCCACAAACGATGGAAATTGAAAAAAGAAAATTAATGTGGGTTTAAAAATATACTTCACTCTTTATACATTTCATTAGGCAATAAAATTTTACCTTCGCCGCCATTATGAAATTAATAGATGATTATAGAAAGCTTTTGTCAGTTACAAAAGATGCAGAACTAAAAGAGTTAAAATCAGTTTACCGCAATTTGATGAAAGATTGCCATCCTGATAAATTTGCCAATGACGAAGCTGGAAAATTAGCAGCTGAAGAAAAAAGTAAGTTAATAATTGAAGCTTATCATTTTTTAGTAAGTATAGCACCTGAAACTATTGCTGCTGGGCTAGAACAATATAATCAAACTATAAATGTGGCTGGTATTGAAGATTTTATATTCAAAAGCCAAAAATTGAGTGTAACCTTTACTGATGGTAATACTTATGAATATTTTGATGTACCAAAATCAATATATGTAAAATTGGTAAATGCTCCGGCTCAAGCACGTTTTGCTCGTAGACATATTTTTAATGAATTTGTATATCGTAGCGTTAATAAGTTAGTTACAGAATAGAATTACTATTCAATATAAAACCTTAATACAATAAGAATATAAAAAAAAGCTGCTGATTTTTTCAAACCAGCAGCTCATTCTTCGTTGTAAATCATATTGCTATTAAGTTGCTCTTCAACAGAGCTTAATTCCTCTTTTGTTTTCGATGATAACTAAATTATTATTTTTCACTTTTCCACCAACTATTTTTTGCAACATTACCTAAAAATGATATTATTTTACGCTGCCAAAAACCTTTTGTAACAATGCAGTTGCTCTAGCAGCAGGATTTGTTCTAATATTTTTTTCTTCATCTGCAATTTTTAAAAATAAACCGTCAATTGCTTTTTGCGTAACATAACCAGTTAAATCAGAATTTACAGGAGTTACTAACGGTATTTTATTATAAGCTGACATTACATCACCCCAGTATTTAGTGGCGTCGCTGCTTTTCAATGAATTTTCAACTACAGGTCGGAAGGCAGTAGTTAATTGTGTAGTGCAAGTTCTCTTCAAAAAGTCAGTAGCACTTGTGCCACCGCCTTTTAAAATTCCCATTGCATCTGAAATTGACATTTGTTTTATTGCGTTTGAAAAAATTGGTGTTGCTTCACCAGCAGCTTTTTCAGCGCCACGATTAATGGTAAGAATAGCTTTGTCACACAAATCATTTAGGCCAATGGCTCTTAATTTTGATTCAACATTTTTAGCTTCTGGTGGTATCAAAATTTTTACTGCCGCATCTTTGAAAAAGCCATCTATTGACATTAATTTATTTGACCCACTAATAGTGCCTCTATTTAAGGCTTCTTTAAGTCCTGCAATTACTTGATCATTTGTTAATCCGCCATTTCCGTTATTCATTTCTGTAGCAACATTGTCAATTGCTTTCCAAACATCTTGTGATTTAATACTGCCATCACAACCTGCTAATGCAACACATGATGCTAATAAAAGTGGTTTAATTAATTTCATTTTTTAATTGTTTAATTTTTGAATATCAGTTTTGTTTAGTTGAAGTTTTAAAATGGTTTTGTTTGAACCAATTATTAAAAGTGAATTATCATTAACAGAAATGATGCCATACAAATTAAACTTAGATGGACATTGAATTTCTTGTTTTAAAGTTCCGTTGTGGTTTATTAAAACAATTTTCCCTGAACATGAACTTCCAATTTTCAATGAATTAAATGATGTAATATCCCAAACTAAATTTTTGAAATTGATTTCGGAGTTATTACTGCAATTGATTATTTTACCTGAATTATAAATATGGAAATCATTGGCACCTACTAACATTTTCAAATCAGCATTATATTCGTGAGCCAGCAATTTGTATAATTTACCTTTTGATTCAACTTTGTTTTTTTGATTGCTTAATGTTATTAACCTTGAACCACGAATATTGTATTTTAGTGCAATTACTTTTTTATCTATTACATCTAAATCCCAAATCATACTACCTATTGATTTATATACTTTTTTCCAAGTGAAACCACCATCCTCAGTTTTGTAAATAAACCCGTTTGGAATAGCTTTTTTAGATGCTGCAATTTTTGAATTACCGCCACATATGTAGGCAATTTTATCATTTAATGCAGCAAAATTATAAATTACTTTTCCCTTAAAACCTCTTAAATGCTGTATTTCCCATCTGTTTTCATTCTTGAAATAATGATAAATAGTTCCTTGGTCAGCACATAAAACATAATGATTTTCCGAAAACTTATCAATCTTTAAAATATTAACGCCTTGATTAGGATAGGGGATATATTTTTTTTCAAATACCGAATTTATTTCAAACAAAATACCTTTTTCACCACCAACCCAAAAAGAATTTGCAGTCATTTTTTTAATATCATAAAAAGATGAATCATTTAATATATTTGATTGCACTATAGGAGTGAATTCTTGTCCAAAAAGGAAAGTAGGAATTGCAACTAAAAGTAAGGTGACTAAATTTATTGTTTTCATGGTTTAACCGACTCCAAAAATAATTAAATTGAATACAATAAGTTAGTTTAAACTCATTTTTTAACAAATTTTAATCTTATTTATTCCGAATTTTATTGAGCTTTGGATGTATTAATGTTGGGTTCTTTAATCTTTTTTACGCCTTAGTATCCTCTTATCTGCATAAATGTTTTTTGGTTGAAAACCAGTTAATCGCTTATATAGCATTAAGGAATAAGTTATGCAATCATACGCAGTGCTATTTAGGTATACATCAACTACTTTTGCGCATGCACCTTTAAATCGCATCATATATTTAATAGCATCTGATTTTTCTTTAATGTTTTCGTGTAACAACGGTGCAATTCATAACATTCTTCCTCTACAATGTTTTTAAAAGATTTGATAATTTTCATGCGCAATTTATTGTCTGTTGGATACAAGTGTTTTTTCTTAATCATTGTTTCATCACTCTGATTTTGGTAATCTTTATCTTTACCATTCACTTGAATGCTTTCTTTGAAGTTGATTTTAAAGCATATAGCAGTTCGTTTTTTATTTTTTCTGTTTTGAAGTTTCTTTTCGCAATTCATTAATCAATTCAAAACAGCTTCAATTTCCCCATCGTGTTTATTGAAGTATTGATCATGTGTTAAAAGATGTTTTTCTGTTTTTCCCAACTTAAATAAAACATCTTTATGCGTACTAAAACTTCACTCAATTTATTAATAATGCGAATAATTCTGATGTTCACTTCAATTGCTCGTGGTCTATTCAAAACACTTGAAAGCATTGATACGCCTTGTACGGTGAATGCCATCATTGGTAATACACCACTACGGCCTCAACTTGAGGTGCCAATTTGGCTCCTCAAGATTTCAAACTCTTTGCTTGATAATTCAAACATAAAATCTTCAAGAAAACGTTCGATGTTTCTTCTGACTTGTTGTTTGAGTTGTTTGGTTTCAACGCCATACATTGTTGCTAAATCATAATCAAGCATCACTTTTTTACCTCTAATTTCATAGATGATATTTTCGATTATTTTTTCTTGAATCAATTCGCTGCTCATTATTATCTTTTTATTTTATCGGTAATTGGAGGTCGCAAATTGCGATCTCCATTTATCAAATTTCTATGGCGCTAAATTGGCTCTTTAAGATTATTTTCAAAACTAATCACTTACAACTCACAACTATTTTCACACCTGCAACACACCTACATTATATCTTTTCACTTCAGCATTATGATTAGCGGCTTCAATACCCATCGAAATAACTTTTCGAGTTTCTAATGGGTCAATAATAGCATCTACCCATAAACGTGAAGCGGCGTAATATGGCGTAGTTTGGCTGTTATATCGGTCAGTAATTGTTTTCAGCATTTCTTTTTCTTCTTCAGGCAAAATTTCTTTTCCTTTAGCCTTCATACTTGCTACTTGAATTTGCAATAAAGTTTTAGCTGCTTGTTCGCCACCCATCACTGCAATTTTTGCAGTTGGCCAAGCCACAATCAATCGAGGGTCGTAAGCCTTACCACACATCGCATAGTTGGCTGCACCATAACTGTTTCCTACTACAATTGTAAACTTAGGTACCACAGAATTACTCATTGCATTCACCAATTTTGCTCCATCTTTAATGATACCGCCATGTTCACTACGGCTGCCCACCATGAAGCCAGTAGCATCTTGCAAGAACACCAAAGGAATATTTTTTTGATTGCAATTCATTATAAATCGAGCAGCTTTATCCGCCGAATCGCTGTAGATAACGCCACCCATCTGTACTTCTCCTTTTGCGCTTTTTACAATTTTACGATTGTTGGCTACAATGCCCACACTCCAACCATCAATTCGAGCATAACCGCAAATAA
>JBDKJJ010000078.1:0-5838 GCA_039796635.1 Bacteroidota bacterium | reverse complement strand
GCAACAAAATTCAGTGGGCTTTTTGAGGCACCACTATTTAGATTGCCACCCATGCTCAGAAAATATTGTTTCTCATATTGCAAAAAACCCAACCCTATAAAATAACTAATACCGATTACGGTTTCAACATAGTCCATCCTGAAGAAATCGGGGCGTTTCACTCATTTGTACTATTTTCAAACTGTATCGGCATTTACCACTTCACAACTCCATAATAGTTTTGACTATATTTTATTTGGATTTGGCATTAAAAATCAGGAACTATATTATTGAAGATTATAGTATCGAATGAAATTAAAATGGATACCCCACCGCTAAATTATATTTTAAATTTCGGCTACGCCATGATGATGAATTAAATTGTATTTGGTTTCCTAACCATTTTTGTTCATAGGGTTGTACAATAGGAAAACCAACATCAAGCCTAATTAAAAAATACGATTTATAATCGAACCTAATACCAGCACCTGCATCCATAGCAAACTGCTTGTAAAATTTATTTACATCAAACTCAGCTCCATTTCTTAATTTATCTGCATTCATCAACCATACATTACCAGCATCCGTAAATAAAGCCCCTTTCAAATACCACCATAGATGAAATCGGTATTCTAAGTTTGCTTCTAATCTTATATCACCAGTTTCATTTTCAACCGAATCAACGTATTTTTTATTATAAGTATAAATACCAGGCCCAACTGTTCGAGCTCTGAATCCTCTCATTCCATTTGGTCCGCCTGCATAAAATTGTTTTACATAAGGCAACACCGTACTATTGCCATAAGCCTTACCAATGCCTGTTGCCGTTCGGAATACAATATTTTGTTTGTTATTTATTCTGATATTAAATCTGTTTTCTAAATCGAATTTTGCAAACTGAGAAAGCTCATTTCCAAAAATTTTTATTGGTTCATTTAGCTTTAATGTTTTTGCAGCAAGTGATGATAAATTACCTGATAAATCAGCAAATGCTTTCAAATAATAAGTAATGATTTTAATTTGATTTGGCTTAATTGAATTGTAAGTGTAAGTATAATTCATACCTGGAATTAATCGTGATTGAAAGCTACTAATCAACAACGGATTTCTACTTAAAATATCATTGAATGCAGCACTTTTAGATGGATAACTAATAAAACTTAATACTATAGGATTCAAAAAGTGATGCTTATTTTTTGATTCATTCCATTCATAACCAAATGAAAAACTTGTTTGATTTTGTATGAAATAATTTTTCCGAGAAAAATAATTATACGATGCTGAAATTTTTGTTTTGGCATTTTCATTAGCTGATGAATTTTTAATCCTAAATGGCAACATAAATCTCGGAAACTGCACTGAAGCTTGAGTTCCTAAATCTAAAACATTAAATGCTTTATTTGTATTTTCAAATGGCGACTCAAGTGAACCTTTTGCTGAAATTGAAAAAATATCAGCTGTTTTAAAAAGATTTTTAATCTTCAAACTTGAATTAATACCAGCTCCAATAAAATCATTATTTGTGCTGGCTTGAAGTTCATTAGTTATTTCAAGTTTTTTATTGGGTATTAAAAAAACATAACAATTTAATGATGAAGCTGATGTTTGTACAAACTGAATATTCACCGTTTTGAAAATACTCAAAGCAGCTAATCGTGAGGCAGTTAGTTGATGCTGCTCTAATGAATAAAAACTATTTGGCTGAATAAAAATATTATCTAACAAAGCACCTGGTTTAATACTGAATTGCTTCAAAATAAATTGATATTCATTTATTTTAACAGTATCTGATGATTGGTAAACTATGGATGAATCAGTTCGATAATTAGGATAGATATAAATATTTTTCACCATAAGCTTTTGATGTTGCTCTTTTTCAGGATTGGTAACTACTAATTTAATATTTACTGGTCGATTATTTTCCGTAAATAAATCCTTTATCAAATTGTTTTTTTTAGTAAAAACTAAAGCGCTATCTAAAGTGTAATAAATATACTGTTGGCTAAAGTTGTAATAACCATTGTTTCGCATCAACAATTCAATGCGTTCACGTTCGGCTGAAAGCACCAAACTATTAAATGGTTCACCACTTTTAATTAATGACAAAGCTTTGTTTTCAAGCATTAATTTTTCAATGCTTTTATCTTCGGCAACTAATTGCACATCATTAATAATATATTGAGTTTTGGGTTTAATGATGTATGAAATGCTAACCTTTCTATTTTTCTTTTTCACTTTAACATCAACTGTTGCATCATAATATCCATTATTAAAAAGATAATCTTGAATTTGAAACACCGAACGCCTAACCACAGTTGAATCATAAACACTATAAGGTTCACCCATATTTTCTTGAAACCAACTTTTTATAGGTGTAAGTTTACCACCTGAGCAAGCATTGTAAATCAAAAGTTTATATTTGAATCTAATTCCAAATATTTTTAAAAACCCAAAAAGTTGTTTATTTTCATTAGGACGAGCTATAGCAAGAATTTCAGATGGAGAAATATTTTTTGTTGTTAACTTTAAAGGCGATTTAATCAATACATCATTTTTTTTCAACAAATATTGATGGCTGGGCAAATGGCTTGTAATACTGCATGATTGCAGCATTAATATCAACACAATAAATACATAGCAAAACTTATTCATGAATATTTCTAAAAACCAAATATCGTTCCTTAAATCATTATCAGATAAAAAATTTCGACTAAAATACGGATGCTTTGTTGCCGAAGGTAATAAAATATGTACTGAAATTTTAAACAGCAATTGGGAAATTGAACAAGTATATGCCACTACTTTATTTGTAGAACGTTATCAATTTAAATATGATAAATCAAAAATTCAGATAATTACTAAAAATGAAATTGAACGAGTTTCAAATTTATTTGCACCAACTGATGTATTGATAATTGTTAAAATTCCTGCTGCATCTCAACCAAAATTTGATGCTAAAAAATGGTCATTAGCACTTGATGGAATTCAAGACCCTGGCAATTTTGGAACTATTGTAAGAACTGCTGATTGGTTTGGTATTGATGAAATATTTGCTTCAACTGATTGTGCTGATATTTATAATTCAAAAGTTATTCAAGCAACTATGGGTTCGTTTTTAAGAATTAACATTCACTATTGCGATTTGAATGAATTGATTCAACAAAATCATTTCAAAACAATTGCAGGAGCTGTAATGAATGGTAAAAATATTTTTTCTGAAATTATTCCATCAACAGGATTAATAATTTTAGGAAACGAAGGCAAAGGAATTAGTGAAAATATTTTACCGCTTATCAATCAGCCTTTAACCATTCCATCAAAAGGCAATGCTGAGTCATTAAATGTAGCAGTGGCAGCTGGTATTATTTGCAGTCGAATTTCATAAAACAAAAAAGCTGATAAAGAAACGCTATGTTCTGTATCAGCTTTGTTGCCAAAAATAAACTTCTATGAAAAAAATCTTGATACAAAAATATAGTGTAAACAAGCTGCAAACTATAAGTGAATCCCTGCAATTTACTAAGTATTTCAACGTAGATAATTAATCATCATGAACGAATCATTTCTTCATTATATCTGGAAGCATAAACTATTAACCACTTCTGATTTAAAAACAACAGAAGGTGAATCCATTACTATTATTCATGTAGGAAATCACAATTCAAATGCTGGTCCTGATTTTTTACAAGCCAAAATAAAAATTGGAAATATTACTTTAGTTGGAAACATTGAAATACATCTGCATTCATCTGATTTTGAAAAGCATAAACATCAAAATGATGAAAATTATAAAAACTTAATTCTGCATGTAGTTTATCAGCACGACAAAAAAATTAACATCAACTGCCCTACACTTTGTTTAGAAAAAATAATTCCACATTATTTAATTCGAAATTTTGAACATCTTCAGCAAAGCAATGATGAAATTCCATGTTCAAAGTTGATTCATCATTTATCTGAAATAAAACTCAGAGAAGCATTGTTGCGATATTCAGTTGAACGATTAGAACGAAAAACATTTTTAATTGAAACTGTTTTGAAGCAAAATGATAATAATTGGGACGAAACATTTTATCAAATATTGGCAAAAAATTTTGGGATGAAAGTAAACGGTGATGCCTTTTATGAATTAGCAAAATCATTACCTATTAAAACATTATCGAAACACAAAAATTCATTACTACAATTAGAAGCTATGCTCATTGGGCAAGCAGGAATGTTAAATCAAATTTTTAATGATACTTATGCAGTTCAGTTGCAAAAAGAGTATCAATTTTTACAACATAAACATGAATTAAAACCAATTCCATCCATACTTTGGAAAATGGCTAGAATGCGACCACAAAATTTTCCGCCATTACGCCTTGCTCAGTTAGCTGCTTTGATTCATGAAGCTTCACATCTTTTCTCAAAAATTATTGAAGCTACTGATTTGAAAAAAGTGATAAAATTATTTGAAACTTCACCTTCAAATTATTGGCAATCTCATTACAGATTAGATGCTTCATCAAATAAATCAAAAAAACAAATCGGAAATTCAACTATTGAAAATATCATTATCAATACCATTATTCCTGTTTTATTTGCTTACGCAAAATTTAAAAACAACGAAGATTTACAAACCAAAGCAATTGATTGGTTAGAAGAATTGCCATCTGAAAAAAATCAAATCATTAATGGTTGGAAAAAACTAAATATTAAATCATCTAACGCTGCTGATTCACAAGCATTAATCGAATTAAAAAATGAATATTGCCAACAAAAAAAATGTACCGAATGTTTGATTGGCATGAACTTAATGAAACTTGAAAACTAAAATTCAATAGTCAATTTTAGTTTTAAATAATTTTTTGATATAACACAATTTTTTAATGAGCACCTGCGTTAAAATTGTATAACCATAAAATATTATATCATGAAATCTTTAAATGCCCCAAACTTTCATTTTAATAATGAAAACGGAAATGTGTTTTCGTATTTAATTTTGTTATTAGGAATTTTCTTCGTTTTTATTTTACTGTTTTAGCAAAAAAAATTTAGCCATTTAACATCAAGGTGTTAAAACATTATACGTATCAAAATTATTTTTCAATTAACTTTAATCCATAATTAAAGAAGATGAAAAAAATAATTTTAGTATTAGTAGGCTTGTTATTTATTTTTTCGTGCAAGAAAAAAACGATTAGTTACGATTCAAAATTAAACTACTACCCTCTTCAAGTTGGTGCTTGGATTATTTATGATGTTGATTCAACTTACTACAATAGTTTTACGCTTACATCTACTCTTCATCATTTACAATTAAAAGAAGTAATTGCTTCAAAATTTATGGATGCTTCAAATGAAGAAGCTTATGTTATTGAACGATATGAAAGAGATTCATTAACTCAAAATTTTAAATTCGTTAATAAATGGACAACCAAATTTTCAAAAAACAAAGCTGAAAAAGTGGAAGAAAACCAACGTTTTATTAAGCTTGTCTTTCCAGTTGAAAATAATATTTCTTGGAAAGGAAATGCCTACATTCAAACTGACCCAAATGATGTAAATTCAAAATTTTTAACTGATTGGGATTATAAATATTCAAACTTAGATGAAAAGAAAACCTTTGGTTCATTAAGTTTTGATTCAACTGTTACAATTTTGCAGCATGATGATTATATCATTCGGTTGCAAAAAACTTACTACAAAGAAGTGTATGCAAAAAATGTGGGCTTGGTTTACTACCAACATACTTTTCTTGAACAACAACCATCTGACCCAACTTGGAAATCAGGATTTGATGTAAAAGCAACCATTAATTCTTTCGGAAAAAACTAATTTATTTTAATTCCTTAAAAATGTAATTCGTTACATTTG
>JBDKJJ010000077.1:0-8224 GCA_039796635.1 Bacteroidota bacterium | reverse complement strand
AACTCCATTGCCATTTATGGTATATGTAAAATTTGCATATGCATAACATTGAGCAAAAATATTTTGGCTTTTAAAACAGAGTGTTACGAATAGGATAAATAAAATCTTTTTCATTTTGAATTAAAATTAAGTATTAAATTTTTTGATGATGCAAAACAATGTTTGCTTGAATTTCAAAAATAATAAAATATCCTAATTTCGAAAACAAAAAAGCAGCAATAATTAAATTTATTGCTGCTTTTATAAATCCTTTCAAATCCTTTACATCAGTGTATTTTATATTCTATTACTATTACGGATTCATTCCTAAATTCCAAAAGACAAAGCTCCATACATCAGTATCTTCGTCAATTAATTTAGATGTTGGTTTTCCTGCACCATGACCAGCACTTTTATCAATTCTTATCAATACTGGATTTTCTCCTTTTTGTTTTTCTTGTAAAGTTGCTGCAAATTTGAAGCTATGAGCAGGCACAACTCTATCATCGTGATCACCAGTTGTTACCATAGTACATGGATAGTTTGTTTCTTTCACATTATGCAAAGGAGAGTATTTAATTAAATACTTAAATTGTTCTTCATTATCACTATTGCCGTATTCAACACTCCAACCCCAACCAACAGTGAATTTGTGATAACGCAACATATCTAAAACACCCACTCCTGGCAATGCAACACGGAATAAATCAGGGCGTTGAGTCATGCAAGCACCAATTAATAATCCTCCATTGCTTCTTCCGCTGATTGCTAATTTTGATGAAGAAGTATATTTTTCTTTGATTAAAAATTCAGCTGCACCTATAAAGTCATCAAATACATTTTGTTTGTTTTGTAATGCGCCGCCTTTATGCCAAGCTTCACCATATTCATTTCCACCACGAATGTTAGGCATAGCATAAACTCCACCATTTTCTAAAAATAAAATTCTTGACGCTGAAAAACTTGGTGTTAAATTTATACTGAAACCACCGTAGCTATATAGTAAGCATGGATTATTACCATCCAACTTAATTCCTTTTTTATGCACGATGAAAATTGGAACTTTTGTGCCATCTTTTGAAGTGTAAAATTTTTGTTCTGTTTCGTAATCATCGCAATTGAATTTCACTTCTGATTTTTTAAATACTTCTGATTTTCCTGACTCTAAATTATACTTAAAAATAGTAGGAGGGTTGGTGAATGAAGTATAAGTGTAATAAAATTCTTTATCTTCTTTATCACCTCCAAATCCTGATGCAGTGCCCAATCCAGGTAATTGAATTTCATGTTCCATTTTTCCTGAGTAATCATATTGGTAAACTTTTGTACAAGCGTCTTTTAGATATTCAGCAAATAATTTATTTCCACAAACGCCTACACCATTTAACAATTCTTTTTGTTCAGGAATTATCTTTCTCCAATTTTCACGGGCAGGATTTTTTAAGTCAACTTCTACTAAATGTTTGTTAGCAGCACCATCATTTGTAAGTACTAATAATTTATCACCTGCATTATCAATCACACTATATTCAAATTCAAATCCTTTAAATAAAAGTTGCAAACTTGATTTTTCATTGCTTAAATCTTTATACCATAATTCAGTACCATAAGTGCCTTCACTAACATCTAAGAATAAATATTTTTCATCTTCACTAACATAAGGTCCGTAATAGCGTTTAGGATGATTATCATCCTTATAAATTACTTTATCTTCCGATTGTGGTGTTCCTAATTTATGATAGAATACAATTTGCCCAACACTTGCATTGCTGTACATTTTCTTTTCATCAGGTTTAGGATACCCACTATAAAAAAATCCATCTTTATAAAAACTACCACCACCAAATTTTATCCAACGAATAGTGTCGCCTAAAACTTTCCCACTTTCAATTTCTTTCACATACATAGTTTGCCAATCGCTTCCTGCTGCTGCAAGCGTATAGCTCATTAATTTTTTATCTTTTGAAAATGAAATGCCTCCTAAAGCTACAGTACCATCTTTTGAAAAATCATTTGGATTCAAGAAAACTTCAGGTGTGCCATTGTCGCCTTTTTGTTTATACAACACACTTTGGTTTTGTAAACCATCATTTTTATAGAAAAATAAATTTTCTCCTTTTTTAAATGGGGAAGAAAATTTTGGGTAATTCCAAATTTCTTCTAATCGCTGATGAATTTTATTTTTAAATGGAATTTGTGCTAAATAATCTTGAGTAACTTTATTTTCAGCATCAACCCATGCTTTTACTTTATCGGCTGTATCATCTTCTAACCAACGATATGGGTCATCTACTTTAGTTCCGAAGTAATTATCAACTTGATTTACTTTTTCTGTTTTAGGATAAGTCACGGTAAATTGTTTGTGTTCAATGGATTTGTGATGGCATGAGGCAGCTATAGCACCACAAACCAAGAGTGAAAAATATTTTTTCATGAATTATAAATTGAGCCTTAAAGATGCAAAAAAGTATTAAATTTTTATGTACCGTTTTATAAGGTATAAATTATTAAAAAATGTTACAGTTCGTATTTCAACTTTAGTAAAATAAAAAAGCCTCGAAACATGTTCGAGGCTTTTTTGAGTTCCATATTAAAAGAATTAATATTCTCTTCTTGGGCGGAAATTACTACGCTCCGGACGCTCTTCACGTGGACGAGCTTCGTTACATGTAATGTTTCGACCTGAAACTTCTCTACCATTTAAGCTGTTAATAGCAGCTGTAGCTTCAGAATCGTTAGGCATTTCTGCAAAGCCATAACCTTTTGAACGCTTGGTGAACTTGTCGGTAACAACTTTTGCAGATGTAACCTGGCCATGAGCTGATAACATATCAGTTAATTCAGCGTCTGTAATGCTCCATGGCAAATTTCCTAAATAAAGATTCATAAATGTGTTCTGTTTGAAAATGTTTAAAATGAGCCGTAAAAATAATCTTATTTTTAATATAAAAAAATATTTTTTTAATAGGGCTAAATTCAATGAAATTATTGCAGTGTATAGTATAATGAATATTCAACTAAAAGAAAAGAATATTGTTTATTGAAGAAATGTGTAACGGGATGTATTTTTTTTCAACTTTGTAAATATCCTTTGATGGATTGTTATACATTTAAATTTAATGCACCCTTTTAAAATCAAACATACTTTGCACATTTTTATATCATTACTTTTTGCTTTCGGATGGTTAAATACTGGTTGTCAATCGAACGGGAATTCACGTGCTTCTCAAACATACCATGCTGAAAATACTGATAGTATCAAATCTGCAAAAATATTTTTGCAAATAAATGGCCCTGAAAAAAATCGGAAGCTGGATTCTTTTTTTCAATTCAAAATTCATCAACAAGGATTCAATGGAGCAATGTTAGTGGCTCAATGGGGGCAAATATTATACAAAAATTGTTATGGATGGGCTGATGCAAATAATAGATTAGGAATAAATGAACACACAGCCTTTCAATTAGCATCAGTTTCAAAACAATTTACAGCTGTATGTATCATGCAATTAATGGAAAAAGATTTGTTGCATCTTGATGATGAAGTGCAGAATTATTTCCCTAATTTTCCATACTCAAATGTTACAATTAAGTTGCTTTTATGTCATAGAAGTGGGTTGCCAAATTATTTGAACTTTGCTCCTTTATATTGGAAAAACAAAACTCAATTGATGAGCAATTCTGATTTAATTCAAATGATGATTGACTACAAACCCCGAATTGCCAGTCGCCCTGATTCTCATTTTGAATATTGCAATACTAATTATGCTGTTTTAGCTGCTATTGTTGAAAAAATTAGTGGGATGAGCTTTGCGGATTATGCCGAACAAAATCTTTTCAAAAGATTAGGCATGAATGATTCATGGATTTTTACACAAGAAAATTATGGAAAGTGCACTAGTAAAGCTTGTGGATATAGTAGAAGTAATTGGATAAAAGGTGGTGTAGATTTTACAGATGGTGTAACTGGAGATAAAGGAGTTTATTGTTCAATCAATGATATGTGGAAGTGGGATTGTGCCATGTATGATTATACCTTACTAAAAAAAGAAACTTTAGATGAAGCTTATCAACCAAGAAGTTTTGAAAAACATGGCGTTAAAAACTACGGCTACGGTTGGCGTATGTTTGTTTATTCGCCAACTTTAAAGGCAGTGTACCACAATGGATGGTGGCATCAATTTAACAATGCCTATTTTAGAGGTTTGAATGATAGAACAACAGTGATTGTTTTAGGAAGCAATTCAAATTTTGCTAATTATCAAATTCAACCAATTTTAGATATAGTTTCAGGTACAAAATCTTCTACAAAAAATTCGATGATTGATGATGAAGATAAATAATTAAAAATATATCTTTTTCAATTTGTTCAAATCCAATTATCTTTAGCCTATGGATTATTTATTAACTTTTCAATTGCCTGATGTTATGGATGAAAGTTTCATTCAAACCATCCCCATGCATCGTGCAAAAGTAAATTCATTGATTGAAGCAGGTATAATTAAAAGCTATAGTGTTGCTATAAATCGTGAAAAACTTTGGATGGTTGTAGAAGCAATAGATGAAAATGATGTTCATAGAATAATTGAATCATTGCCATTGCATGAATATTTAAATGATTATACCATTGATGTTTTGTTGCTTTCACTAAATGCTAGTACTGAAATGCCACATATTAGCTTAAACTAATAATTTACTGTTGATATATTGTTATTTCATTTTCAATTGATAATAAGATAGTTTCATTTCAATCAATATCTTTGCGATTCATTTCAACCAAATCTTACCGTGAGCGACCCTATAAAACATGAATGTGGCATAGCGATGATTCGCTTATTAAAGCCATTGTCATATTATCAACAAAAGTACGGAACGCCTTTATATGGGCTTAACAAGTTATACTTGTTAATGGAAAAACAACACAATCGAGGGCAAGATGGTGCTGGTATTGCATCCGTAAAATTAAATTTACGAAGTGGTCAGCCATTTTATAATATTGCTAAAAATAATAGCAAACAAGCTATTACAGAGTTATTTGAACGAATACATACTGATTTTTCAAAAATTGAAAAAACAAATCCTGAATTAGCCCACGATTGTGATTGGTTGAAAAATCATGTTAGTTTTTTGGGTGAAGTTTTGATTGGTCATTTAAGATACGGAACACATGGTGGCAATGGCGTTGATAGATGTCATCCATTTATGAAGCACAATAGTTGGTTATCAAAAAATATTATAACCGCAGGTAATTTTAACTTAACCAATACTGATGAAGTATTTCAATTTTTAGAGAAAGAAAGCAACTACTATAAAGATAAATTTGATACCACAGCCGTATTAGAAACTATTGGCCATTTTTTGGAAGAAGAGAATGATAAAATTTATGAAGAACTTGTAAAAGCAGGAATTAGTAGTAAAGAAACTGTCAATCAAATTGCTGAACAAATTGATATTCAGAAAATACTTACTCAATCAGCCGAATTATTTGATGGCGGATATTCATTGATGGGTATGCTTGGTCATGGTGATGCATTTGTGATGAGAGATCCATCAGGCATACGCCCAGCATTTTATTATTTAGATGAAGAAGTTTGTGTAGTAGCAAGTGAACGACCTGCAATTCAAACAGTTTTTAATTTAAATGCTTCTTCAATCAATGAAATAAAACCTGGTCATGCTTTAATATTAAAACGCAACGGGTTGGTTGAAGAAAAGGAATTTGCAAAACCAACACTACGAAGCAGTTGTAGTTTTGAAAGAATTTATTTTTCAAGAGGAAGCGATTTGGATATTTATGCTGAAAGAAAATTGTTAGGAAATTATATTTCTGAAACTGTATTAAAAGAAGTTGATTTTGATTTTAAAAATACTGTATTTAGTTATATCCCAAACACTGCTGAAGTTTCATTTTATGGGTTGATAAAGGGCGTTGAAGATTATATTAATAAATGGAAACGTGAGCATATTAAAAAACATGCTTATCAATTAGATGAAGAAAAATTGAACAATCTTTTAAGCATGCGCCCAAGGGTTGAAAAAATTGCCATAAAAGATGCTAAATTAAGAACATTTATTACTCAAGATACTGCTCGAAATGAAATGGTTCAGCATGTTTATGATATTACTTACGGAAGTGTAGTAGCAGGAAAAGATACAATTGTTATTATTGATGATTCAATTGTTAGAGGCACTACATTAAAAGAAAGTATTATTAGAATGTTGGATAGATTAAATCCAAAAAAGATAGTGATAGTTTCATCTGCTCCACAAATTCGTTATCCTGATTGCTATGGTATAGATATGAGTAAAATGGGAGATTTTGTTGCGTTTAGAGCCATGTTGACATTATTGGCTGAAACCAATCAAATGCACATTTTGGATGATGTTTATCAAAAATGCAAGGTCCAAGAAAACTTACCAAAAGAACAAGTGAAAAATGAAGTAAAAGCATTGTATAAAAATTTTACAGCCGAACAAATTTCCGAAAAAATTGCTGAGTTAGTAAAGCCAGCTGATTGTAAAGCTGATGTAAAAATCATTTTCCAAAAAATTGAAGATTTGCATAAGGCTTGCCCGAATCATTTAGGCGATTGGTATTTTACCGGAAATTTCCCAACACCAGGAGGAAACAAAGTTGTAAATAGAGCTTTCATTAATTTTATGGAAGGCAAAAATGAAAGAGCTTATTAATATCGAGTATAATAAAAATAGCATCAATTTAATAAGAGGCTATATATGATTTGTTGGTGGAGAATATCGGAGTCGAACCGACGACCTCTTGCATGCCATGCAAGCGCTCTAGCCAACTGAGCTAATTCCCCTTTTCAAGATTTCAAAGATAATTTGATTTATGATTCTTTCTAATTTATTCTAAATGAATTAATACATTTGATGCATCTTAAAATGTTTTCCATCAACCGATATAAAGAAATTTTGCTGATAGCTCTGCCAATCATGGCTGGCATGCTTTCGCAAAATGTAATTCAAATTACCAACACAGCTTTCTTAGGGCGATTAGGTGAAGATGCATTAGGCATAAGTGCAGTTGGAGGGTTGTTTTATATGTTGTTAAGTGTGCTTTCATGGGGTTTTAGCAGCGGCACACAAATTTTAGTAGCCAGAAGATTAGGCGAAAAAAAAATTGCTGAAATAGGGTCGTTGATGCTTCATAATACAATTATCATGATGATTTATGCTTTAGTAGCATTCATTATTTTAATTTTTGTAGCTCCTTGGTTTTTACCTCAAATAGTTCATTCTAAAACTATTTCAGATGAAAGTATTTCTTTTTTAAAATACCGAAGCGTAGGTATTTTTATAACAGTTTTAATCAGCAATTTAAATGCATTTTATGTAGGATTGGGGCGAACTAAAGTGTTGATGTATAGCACTTTAACCACTGCTGTAATTAATATACTTTTAGATTATACATTGATATTTGGTCATTTAGGATTGCCTGAATTAAAAACAGATGGTGCGGCTATAGCCAGTGTAATAGCTGAATTGGCTGGGTTGTTGGTTTTGATTTATAACATAGTTTTACATCAATACACTAAAAGATTTCAATTTTCCTTCTCAATTAAATTACAAAAAGAAAAATTTAAACAACTACTTAATTTATCATTTCCTCTTGTATTTCAATACTCATTTAGTTTTGGGGCTTGGTATATTTTTTTTATTGTTCTTGAAAATATGGGTGAACAAAAAGTTGCT
The DNA here is from genome assembly GCA_039796635.1 of Bacteroidota bacterium. Lineage (GTDB taxonomy): Bacteria > Bacteroidota > Bacteroidia > Chitinophagales > CAIODY01 > CAIODY01. Next base: position 535 of record JBDKJJ010000077.1, on the reverse strand, counting down.
ATTGCTAATATTATGCGCAGCATTTTGTTTTTGTTTACCATAAGTTGTTGGGCAATAGGTAGCAGTTGTAATACATTAGTAAGCAATAAAATTGGTAAGAAAAAAGTGAATGAAGTTTTGAAAACGGTTAAAGATTCAGCCGTTTTAAGTTTTATAATAAGTTTTGTTTCAGCCAGTATTCTTTTATTGTTTGCAAGGCAAATTATGCAAATTTATACTTCAGATGAAACATTGATTCATGAAGCAATTCAACCGCTATTTATGCTGTCATTCTGCATTGTGTTATTATCAGTATCAACAGTTTTGTTTCAAGGAGTGCAGGGTACAGGTAATACAATGTTTAATTTATTGGTTGAATTTGTGGCAATAATTTTTTATTTGGTTTATGTTTTATACTTCGTAAAGCGATTAAATTTATCACTCACTTTAGCATGGGCTGGGGAGTTGTTTTACTGGACAGTAATTTTATTAATGAGTTATTTTTACTTGAAATCAGGAAGATGGAAAAATAAAATAATATGATGTATTAAGAAAT
>JBDKJJ010000076.1:0-14873 GCA_039796635.1 Bacteroidota bacterium | reverse complement strand
TTGGGCTGATAGTCAACCCAATAATGGTGCTACTTTTAAATTTACTATTCCAAAAATTTAACCTTGGTTAAATGTAAATTTGTGGTTATTAAATTTCTTTATTTTAATTTATATCATGACTATTGAACAAGCCCAAAAAACAGTTGACAATTGGATAAAAACCATTGGGGTGAGATATTTTAACGAATTGACAAACATGGCAATTCTAACCGAAGAAGTGGGCGAAGTAGCAAGAATTATTGCACGACAATATGGCGAACAATCTTCAAAAAGAACTGATTCAGATAAAGTTTTAGCTGATGAATTAGCTGATGTTTTGTTCGTGGTAATTTGCTTAGCTAATCAAACTGGGGTGAATTTAACTGATGCTCTTGAAAAAAATTTAGATAAAAAAACAAATCGCGATGCCATCAGACATCGCGATAACGATAAGTTAAAATAATTCTTTTTTATTGTTTTTGATTAATAGGTGTTACTGATGCTGTAGCCGTTTTTATTCGTGGTGTAAAGGTTTTTACAGTAGGTATTTGAAATGCTACATTTTGAGTAAGTTTCAATTTGTTTTCTTTAGCAATTTTAGCAACGCTTTCAGCTGCAATTTTGCCATCTTTTACATATTGCCCAAGTAACTCAACCATTTCACCCAACGACTCATATTGTCCGCCATAAGTTTGCTGATTGGTAGTTAAATAATTAATTTGATAGTACGTTACACCATTGATGTATGCTCCTTCTTGAATAAAGGCAATCATTTCATGATTCAAATTCAATACAGCAAAACTTTTATTATTTTTTGAATTGCTTTGGGGCATCATCAACAAAACTGCTTTGCCATTATAATAAGCGGTATCACCAGTAATTTCTAATGAAATGTTTTGCTTTTTAGTAGTTATAGTTACTGAATTATTAGCATTAGATAATTCTTTTGAAGATTCAAGTTTCTTTGCTTCAACTTTTTTATTTTTGGCGCACATTGCCGATTGGTAAATACTAATCTGAAAAAGTGATAAAGAAATAATAGCTGTGGTTTTAATAATAAGTTTCATGTTGTGTTTAAAATTTAACTTGTTCAATATTTGCCACAAAAGTACTTGAATTACTACTCAGCCTTTGCCACGGAAAAAGCGTAATTACATAGTGTAATTACTTATTTTCATTCTTCTACAAAAATTAACATGACTGAAGCAACTTCTAAAACGCATATACTTATAAAAAATGCCAAAGTTCATAACCTAAAAGGTGTTGATGTAAATATTCCCAGAAACAAACTGGTTGTTGTTACTGGTGTTTCGGGCTCTGGTAAATCATCTTTGGTTTTTGATACGCTATATGCTGAAGGTCAGCGCCGCTATGTTGAAAGCTTATCATCCTATGCTCGTCAGTTTTTAATGCGAATGGATAAGCCTGATGTTGAATACATTAAAGGAATTGCCCCAGCTATTGCTATAGAACAAAAAATAAATTCACGGTCAAGCCGAAGCACCATTGGAACATCAACTGAGCTATATGATTATATGCGATTGTTATTTGCCCGAGTTGGAAAAACTTATTCACCAATAACCGGCGCTGAAGTAAAAAAAGATGAAGTAAGTGATGCAGTGGATTATATACATACGTTTGACGAAAGCACAAAAATTTTGGTTTATGTTCCGTTAAAATTAAAACAAGACAGAACATTAAAAGAAGAGCTGAACATATTGTTACAAAATGGTTTCAGCCGTGTAATTGAAAATGGCGAAACAAAAAAGATTGATGATTTACTAAATGAAGAAGGCAGGTTTGTTGAAGAAAAATTGAAACCTAAAAAATCCAAATCAAAAAAAGAAACTGCCGATTTACCAGAAACAAAAATCCAGAAACCAACAACTTCTACTACCTCAAATCTTACTACTAACATCTCATTACTTATTGACAGATTCACTGTTCAGCATAATGATGAAGACAACAAGAAAAGAATAGCTGATAGCATTCAAACAGCTTTTGATGAAGGCGAAGGAAATTGTATTGTAGATGTTGTTGATAAAAATAAAAAAAGCTTTAGCAACAAGTTTGAAGCCGATGGAATGCAATTTGAAATTCCATCACCACACTTTTTTAGTTTCAATAGTCCTTACGGAGCTTGTAAAAAATGTGAGGGTTTTGGGCAAGTTTTGGGCATTGACCATGATTTGGTTTTTCCTGATAAATCATTAAGTGTTTTTGAAGATGCCATTGCACCTTGGCGAACTGAAAAAATGAAAGAATGGAGAGATGCCTTAATCAAGAATGCTATAAAATTTGATTTCCCAATTCATCGAGCCATTACCGATTTAACTGAACAAGAATACCAACTTCTTTGGGATGGAAATAAATATTTTAAAGGCATTCAAAACTTTTTTAATCACCTTGAATACGAAACTTATAAGATTCAATATCGTGTAATGCTTTCTCGTTATCGAGGTAAAACAACTTGCCCTGATTGTAAAGGCAGCAGAATCAGAAAAGATGCAGGCTATGTATTAATCAATAATAAAAATATTGGTGATTTATTAAATCAGCCCATCAATGAATTACAACAATGGTTTAAAGAACTTAAGCTAAATGCTCATGATTCAAAAATTGCAAAAACATTGATGATTGAAATTAACAATAGGTTGCAATTTATGATGGATGTTGGATTAAGTTACTTAACGCTTAATCGAATGTCATCAACATTAAGCGGTGGCGAAACACAACGAATTCAACTAACTCGAACTTTAGGCAGTAATCTTACTTCATCGCTTTACATTTTAGATGAACCAAGTGTTGGTTTGCATCCACGAGATACCGAACGATTAACTAACGTGTTGGTGAATTTACGAAACATGGGTAATACTGTTATTGTAGTTGAACACGAAGAAGAAGTGATGAAAGCCGCTGACCATATTATTGATATGGGGCCATTTGCTGGTAAGCTTGGTGGCGAAGTAATTTTTGAAGGAGATTATAAAAAATTAAACGTTGATTCAAAATCGTTAACCACAAAATATTTGAATGATGAATTAAGAATTGAAGTGCCTTCCATTAGAAGAAAGTCAATGAATAGTATTACGCTTCATGGTTGCCGACAACATAATTTAAAAAACATTACAGCCACATTTCCATTAAACTGTTTAACTGTGATTACCGGTGTTTCAGGAAGCGGAAAAACATCTTTGGTAAAACAAATTTTATATCCTGTATTGTTACAACAATTAGATGAAACTACTGAGCGACCAGGATTATATGATAGCATCAGTGGTGATATTGAGCAAATAAAAATAGTTGAATTGGTTGACCAAAATCCGTTAGGAAAATCATCGCGAAGCAATCCTGTTACTTACATTAAAGCCTATGATTTAATTCGTGATTTATATGCTGAGCAAACTGCCAGCAAAATGAAAGGATTTTTACCAAAACATTTTTCATTTAATGTTGAAGGCGGAAGATGTGAAACCTGCAAAGGCGATGGTGATGTGGTAGTTGAAATGCAATTTTTGGCTGATATACATTTAACTTGCGAAGACTGTAATGGCAACCGCTTTAAAAATGAAGTTTTAGAAGTACAATACAAAGGCAAAAACATCAGTGATATTTTAAGATTAACAGTAGATGAGGCTATGGAGTTTTTTGCAGCTGAAAAAAATATTGCTGACAAAATAAAACCATTGCAAGATGTTGGTTTGGGATACGTTGCTTTAGGACAAAGCAGCAGTACACTTTCAGGCGGTGAAGCACAACGTGTTAAATTAGCTTCTTATTTAGGTAAGGGCGAAGCACATGAAAAAGTATTATTTATTTTTGATGAACCTACAACTGGCTTACATTTTCATGACATTAATAAATTGCTAAAATCGTTCAATGCCTTGATTGAAGTTGGTCACAGTGTAATTGTGATTGAACACAATACAGAAGTAATTAAATGTGCAGATTGGATTTTAGACTTAGGACCTGAAGGTGGAAAAAATGGCGGTAACCTTTTGTTTTCAGGCACTCCTGAAGATTTACTAAAATGCAAAGAAAGTTATACTGCTAAGTTTTTAAAGGCGAAATTGAAATGAAGAAAATAAGAGAAATTGATTTTGATAAACTAATTTTTTAAGCATGAATGAAAATCATTTAATAAAAAATTCAAGTAGAAAATTTCAAACGATTTGAAAAGTTTGAAATGGATAATTTGGGGCAATTCAATTTGATTGTTGGCGACAATAATGTTGGAAAGACAAGTGTTTTGGAAGCATTGTTGGTGGATGTAGAAATCAATCCAATAAAATCGTTATATAATCTTTTTATACCAATTCCAACAACAAAATAGTCCAAACTATTTTGGAGTTGTGAAGTGGTAAATGCCGATACAGTTTGAAAATATTACAAATGAGTGAAACGTCCCGATTTCTTCGGGATGGACTATATTGAAAACGTAATCGGTATTAAACCATGAAATTCTAAATCCTTTGAAAGAATTTCTGAGACCCTATTTTGACTAAACAATCACTAATCATTCTATACTCATTTGGGGGTTTACTCAAACAAAAAAGCCAAAGCAAATTAAAGTTTGCTTTGGCTTTTTAATAATTGCTAAGTTGTTATTCTATTTTTCAAGTGTCATTTTAAAACCTACACCGTGAATATTTACAATTTGCAATGCAGCGTCCTCTTTTAAATATTTACGTAAGCGGCTGATGAATACGTCCATACTTCTGCCAATAAAATAATCGTCATCGCCCCAAACTCGTTTCAAAATATCTTCCCTTGAAACTACTTCGCCTAAATGATGACAAAATATTTGAAGAATGTCGGCTTCCTTAGCAGTAAGGTTTAGCATTGGTTTGTTACTGTATTGCAATGTAAGATTTTTATGGTCAAATTTATATTTACCAATAGTATAGTTTTCTTTCATTTCGGTTTGTTCTGCTTCAGGCTTTGTTCTCTTTATCATGTTAGCTACCCTAAGTTTGAACTCTTCTGTGTTGAATGGCTTTGTGATATAATCATCGCCTCCTACTTTTAATCCTTTTATTACATCTTCTTTCATGCTTTTGGCAGTAAGAAAAATAATAGGCACTTTGGTATCACTTTTTCTGATGTCTTCAGCCAACGTAAAACCATCTTTACGTGGCATCATTACATCTAAAATACATAAATCAAAATTGCCATTCACAAACGATTTGAGGGCTGCATTTCCATCTTTTGCCCACTCAACTTTGTACCCTTCAGTTTGTAATACATCTTTAATTACAAATCCTAAGTTTTGATCGTCTTCGGCTAATAAAATTTTGTTTTTCATGTTTATGATTTTTTCTAATTATTTTAAATGAGTGATTTATTATCATTTTCTGAAATAGGTAACCACACAAAAATTGTTGTTCCTTTTTTTGATTCACTCTTGATTCTTACATTTCCTTTATGGGCTTCGGTCATTATTTTCACATAGTTTAACCCTAAGCCGAAACCTTTTACATCATGCACATTTCCTGTTGGCACTCTATAAAATTTATCAAAAATATATGGTTGTGATTCCAATGGTATTCCTATTCCATTATCTTGTATAGCAATCTCAATGCCTTTTTTTATATTTTGGGTTGAGATATTTATAACGAGATCATCACCACAATATTTTATAGCATTATCCAACAGATTATAAATAATGTTTTGAATATGAAGTTTGTCAATTTGTGCAATGCTGGCAGCTGCATTTAAGTCAAGATTTACCTTTCCGTTATTATTATAAATAGTAAGTTTTAAATTCTCAACGGCTTGTTTTATAATGAGGTGAATATCATGTAGTTCAAGACTAAGTTTTATTTTTTCTTTATCAAGCTTCGCCATTTGAAGCACTCTTTCCACTTGATTTTTTAGCCTGTTTGCTTCATCTTTAATAATGGTAACATAGCTCATTAATCTTTCAGGATTGTTGGCTATTGATGGTTGCAATAACACATCGGTTGAAATTGAAATGGTTGATAATGGTGTTTTAAATTCATGCGTCATGTTATTAATGAAATCGGTTTGAATTTCACTAAGGCGGCGTTGTTTTAAAATCACAAAAATGGCATACGTGAAAAATAGCACTACCAAAATCAAAACAATAGTGCTAAATGTCCAAAAGCCCATTTGCTGAAACATAAAAGTTTTTTTGGTAGGAAAGTGAACCAAAAAATAATATTCATCTTTATTCAGCCTTGGGAAAATATTATTGATTTGCTTTTTAGGCGATGTTATATTTTGTTGAAAAGCAGCTTTTATTTCATCAAAATTTACATAGTTGCCATACAATACATTGTTGGTATTACAATCATAAATGCCATATTCAAAATCCATATCTAAATGATGCATTTCAAATTGACGCTTCAACAATGATTCTAAAATGTTGGGATAAATTTTTTCATTCACCGTAACCACAAACATATTGTCTGGCAATTGTTTTATCGGCTCAACAATTTGTGTAGTGTCATTTCCAAATTGAGTAACTTGATTTACTACCTTCATCAGCGCCATTTGTACGCTTGAATTAAATTCACGTTCTTTTAAATCTAATGCATTTTTAATCCAATATATTTGAATGGATAATAATCCAACAACTACAATGGTTCCGAATAAAACTACAAGTCGGATGGTACGGCTTTTCATTGATGCTAAGTTAGGCGTTGAAAACAATAACCTTAAATTTATTTTTTTGAATGCGTTGTTAAATTTTACTTTTGAAGATTATTTATGACAAAAAAGTTTACACTGGCTTCGGGCATTTTAACTTATTGCATATTGATAGCATTATCGATACTGTTTTATAAAGAGCGTACTGTGATGTTTGATACAGCCTTTCAGCTGTTTCAAATATTAATAAATAATGATTTTGCAATTCAAGTAAACCGATTTGGTTCAGCAATTACACAAGCCTTTCCGTTGTTTGCTTCTCGATTAAATTTTTCATTACAACACATTGCCATTGTTTATTCGGTTGGGTATCAAGTGTTTTACTTAGCTTCCTTTTTAATAGTATTATTGGTTTTTAAAAACACTAAATTGGCTTGGGTAAATTTATTATTTACCATAGGAATTACCACACATACTTTTTATTGGATTCAATGCGAATTGGTTCAAGGTGTAATTTTTACAATTGTGTTTTTGGCCTATATTGAATATGTTTTACAACATAAAAAAGTGAATTTGGTGTTCTATATTGTATCTCCGTTATTTCTAATCACTATAGTTTTTTTTCACCCTTTGCTGCCATTTGTTTTACTGTTTAGTGTCTTGTTTTTAATGCTTCAATATCGCCAATATTCTAAAACCATGTTTGGTGTCATTGTTCTTTTTATTGCTTTGTATTTTATTAAATCTATTTTTTTTAAAACCACTTATGATTCAAGCGCCATGGGTGGTTTGAATAATTTCAAATGGTTGTTTCCTAATTATTTTATCATTCAAGCAAATAAAAATTTCATTCGGTATTGTATTCATGATTATTATTTTATTCCTATCATTTTTAGTGTTGTTGCTGTATTTTATTTGTATAAAAAATCTTTTATTAAATTGCTTTTGTTCGGCTCATTTTTCTTTGGTTATTTGCTAATTGTAAACGTAAGTCATCAAGGTGGCGGTGATCAATTTTATCTTGAAAGTCAATATTTAGTTTTAATGTTTTTATTAGGCGTTCCTTTTTTGTATGATGTTTTACCTAATATGAAAAATTCATTTATCGCAAAAGCTGCATTACTGATTATAGTTTCAATTGGTTTTATTAGAATTTATTATACCCACTATCAATATACTGAAAGATTAAATTGGTATCAACAAACTATAACTCAAGTTAATAAAATACCAACGCAAAAAGTTATTATAAAACAAAGCAATGTGCCAATGCAAAAAATTATTTTAAGCTGGGGAAGTGCCTATGAATTCTGGCTTTTATCAACCATTGAACAAAAAAAATCTGCCTCAATAATTATTGCCGAACAAAATGCTGAGTTTGATCATCTCATCAATAAAAAAAATGTATTTATTGGTAAATGGGAGCAGGTTCCATATTCAGAATTTAGAAATAAAAATTGCTTTCTGTTTAATGATACTTGTAGTTATATCAAGCTATAATTACTCAAACCTAATGGCTTTTATCGGCTTAATATAATTGATGATAATGGCTGGTAGTACCAAGCTTATAATGCTTACCACAATGAAACCAATGTTTATAAATGTTATCATCCAAACATTAAAATCAACAGCTACTTCTGATATATAATAAGTTTCTTCATTCAGTTTTATAAACTTAAAATGGTATTGCAAAAAACAAATTCCTAAGCCAATTAAATTGCCCCAAAACACACCTCTTAATAAAATAAAAAAAGATTGAAGCATAAAAATTTGTCGCAGCGATGAGGCTTTCATGCCCATTGTTTTTAATATTCCTATCATTTGCGTACGTTCTAAAATTAAAATCAATAGGCTTGATATTACATTTATGATAGCCACAATTACCATTAAAATCAATATCATTATTTCAGTAGTGTTTTGCAAATTCAACCAATCAAACAATGTAGCAAAAAGCTGATGTATAGTTTGTGCACCCAAATTTAATGGTAAAATATCTTTGTTGATAGTAGTACAAATTGTATCCATTTTTGAATATGGGTCAACAAAAATTTCATATCCGCCAACTTCATTGTTTTTCCAATTGTTTAATTTTTGAACCATCCTAATATCAACAAATGAATACACTTTATCAAACTCTGATAACCCTGTTTTATAAATAGCTGCCACTTGCAATTTTCTTACTCGTGGGCTTTTATCAATAAAATAAACCAAGCAATTGTCGCCCACTTTTAGTTGCAATCTATCAGCAATTTTGTTTGAAATAATTATTTTGTTTGAAATAACCGAATCATTCAAATTGAAAATTTGTTCAACTGTTCCGTTATAATTAGCAACATATTGTTTGAAAAAATCATTGGTAAAAGATGCATCAATTCCTTTCAATACCACCCCTTCAATTTGTTCTTGTTTTTTAATTATGCCGGGCTTGGTGGCAAATGCCTCAAGATGTGTAACACCAGTAAGGGCTTTTATTTCATTTATTTTTTGAAGAGAAAGTTTAATAGGTGAATTTTCGTATGACCGATTATCAGAGTATTCAGTAATTTGAATATGCCCCCAAAGATTATATGCTTTTTGTTGAATAACTTTTTGAAATCCGCTCACCATCGAGGTGGCAATAATCATCACCGCCAAACTCAAGGCTGTGGCTATTGTTGCAACTTTGGTTATTAAAGCTGAAAAATTTTTTTGCTTTTGGGAAGCAATTTTAGATGCTATAAAGTAGGCTACATTCATGTGTTTCATTAAGCTTTGTTCCAAATATCACATTTAGCTAAATGTATTTCTGAACCATAAAATATTTTGGTTATCTGCTCAAATGCTGGGGTGAAATCAGATACATAAAATTCGTGTGTTGCCTTTTGTGATGATGAATTCAACAATTGATTTTGGGCTAATACTTCCTTTACTTTTTCAGCCGTAATAATAGTAGAATCAAGCACTTTTACTTCATGGTGATAAAAATCTTCAATCGTATTTTTTAAAATAGGATAGTGTGTGCAGGCCAATACCAACACATCAATTTTACGTAATTTTTTATCATGCAAATATTCTTGCACCAACAAATTACTACCCACATGGCTGCTAAATCCTTCCTCAATTAAATGCACCAAAAGTGGCGTTGCTAATGAATTAACATCCTTTACATCAACTGCTTTTAGTTTGTTTTCATAAATACCGCTACCCACAGTTCCTTTAGTAGCAATAATTCCAATTTTTTTTGATGCATAGTTTTTTTGAATATGATTCACCATAGGTTCAATCACATCCGCTAATAAAATTTTATCGCCAAATTGATTTTTTAATTCTTCAAAAGCCGCTGCCGAAGCAGTATTGCAAGCCACTACCACCATCTTGCAGTTTTTATCCATCAAAAATTCGGTAATGCGTTTAGCATATTGTCTTACAGCCTCTGTTGATTTATCACCATACGGCAAGTGGGCTGTATCGCCAAAGTAAATTGTATTTTCATGGGGCAAAAGCTTGCAAATAGCATTGGCAACTGTTAATCCGCCAACACCCGAATCAAATATTCCTATGGGTTGTTCTGCTTTCAATGAAATGTTTTTTATACAAACTTTGAATCTGTTTCCATTACATGACCACATTTTTTGCAAGTACGCAAATCAAGATTACTATAATATTCCTTAAATCTTGATTGGAAATCGGTTTCAATATTTTCTTGAGTAAAATAAGTTTCATGCAATTTGTTATTGCATTTTTCACAAAACCAAAGCAAACCATCTTTCATTGAAGTGCCTTTTCTCACCCTTTCAATTACTAAACCTATTGAACCTTCGCTTCTTCCTGGGCTGTGTGGAATTCGGGCTGGTAACAAAAACATTTCTCCGGCTTTTATTGGCACTTCAACACATTGACCATCTTGTTGAGTTTTTACTAAAATATCCCCCTCAAGTTGATAAAACAATTCTTCTGTTTCGTTGTAATGATAATCTTTTCGGGCATTAGGTCCGCCAACAACCATCACAATATAATCACTCCCCTCAGGATATAAATTTTTATTAGCCACTGGCGGCTTTAATAAATGACGATTTTCATCAATCCATTTTTGCAAATTAAAAGGTGAACGTACCATACAATTAAATTTAGACACAAAGTACGTAAAGTTTTTATTTGTAAAAGCCATTTTGTTTTCTTGTCAGCCAATCTTCTTGTTTGTCATATTTCTTAATTTAAATTATGACAAAATGAACTAAAAAAGCATAGTATATCCATTAAATACTAATGGCATTATCGTTGTCAAATGCAAATCATCTAAAAAAGTATTCAATAACAGAAAAATAAAACAATTTAACAAAATGGGAAAAATTATCGGAATCGATTTAGGAACAACCAACAGCTGCGTATCCGTAATGGAAGGCAATGAGCCTGTTGTAATTGCTAATGACGAAGGCAGAAGAACTACGCCTTCTATCATTGGTTTCTTGGCAAATGGCGAACGTAAAGTGGGCGACCCTGCAAAACGTCAGGCTATTACCAATCCAACAAATACTGTAGCATCAGTAAAACGCTTTATGGGTGCTCGTTTCAGCGAATCTAAAGCTGAAGCTGCTAAAATGCCATACAAAGTTATTGCTGGTGATAATGATGCTTGCCGTGTTGAAATTGGCGACAGAAAATATTCACCACAAGAAATTTCAGCAATCGTTTTGCAAAAAATGAAAAAAACTGCTGAAGATTATTTAGGAACTTCAGTAACAGAAGCCGTTATCACGGTGCCTGCTTACTTTAATGATAGTCAACGTCAGGCTACAAAAGAAGCCGGTGAAATTGCTGGTTTAAAAGTAATGCGTATCATCAATGAGCCTACAGCTGCGGCTTTGGCTTATGGTTTAGATAAAGCACATAAGGATATGAAAGTGGCTGTATTCGATTTGGGTGGCGGTACATTTGATATTTCAGTATTGGATTTGGGTGATGGCGTATTTGAAGTAAAATCAACTAATGGTGATACACACTTAGGTGGTGATGACTTCGATCAAAAAATCATTTCTTGGTTAGCTGATGAATTTCAAGCTGAAGAAAGAATGGATTTAAGAAAAGACCCAATGGCTTTGCAACGCTTGAAAGAAGCTGCTGAAAAAGCTAAAGTTGAATTATCGTCTTCAACTGAAACTGAAATCAACTTGCCTTATATCACTGCTGTTGATGGTGTGCCTAAGCACTTGGTGAAAAAATTAAGCCGTTCAAAATTTGAACAATTATGCGATGATTTGTTTACACGAATGATGAAACCATGCGAACAAGCGTTGAAAGATGCAGGTTATAGCGTTTCACAAATTGATGAAATTTTGTTGGTGGGTGGTTCTACTCGTATCCCAAAAGTGGTTGATATGGTTGAAAAATTCTTCGGCAAAAAACCATCAAAAGGTGTAAACCCTGATGAAGTAGTAGCTGTAGGTGCTGCAATTCAAGGTGGTGTATTAACAGGTGATGTGAAGGATGTATTATTGTTAGATGTTACACCTTTATCAGTGGGTATTGAAACAATGGGTGGTGTGATGACAAAAATTATTGAAGCAAACACAACTATTCCAACTAAAAAATCGCAAGTGTTTAGCACTGCTGCTGATAGTCAGCCTTCGGTTGAAATTCACGTATTACAAGGCGAACGCTCAATGGCTAAAGACAACAGAACATTAGGTCGTTTCCACTTAGATGGAATTCCGCCTGCGCCACGTGGTGTACCTCAAATTGAAGTAAGTTTTGATATTGATGCAAATGGTATCATGAGCATCAGCGCTTTGGATAAAGGAACTAACAAAATGCAATCAATCCGAATCGAATCTTCAACTGGTTTGAGCAAAGAAGAAGTTGAAAAAATGAAAGCAGAAGCGAAAGCCAACGAAGAAGCAGATAAAAAAGAAAAAGAAAGAGTTGAAAAAATCAACGAAGCGGATAGCAATATTTTCCAAACTGAAAAACAGTTGAAAGAATACGGCGAAAAATTAAGTGCTGATAAAAAAGCTGCGATTGAAGCGGCTTTGGCAGAATTAAAAACTGCACACACAGCACAAGATGTAGCTGCTATCGATACCAACTTGAAAACTTTGAATGATGCATGGATGGCTGCTTCGGAAGAATTATACAAAGCTATGAATGAGCAACAAGCTGCTGGTGCACAACCAAATGCTGAAGGCAATCCATCAGCTGAAAACAAAACCGACAATGTAGAAGATGTAGCTTTTGAAGAAGTAAAAGATGAGAAGAAGTAAGTTGATGATTTGTTGAGTTATTGATTTTTTGATTGAATACAAAATCAACCAATCGTAAATCATTCAATCAACAAATGAATTAGGTTTATAGAGTGTTTTTTAGGTACAAAAGGCGGTTCGGAATTTTTCGAGCCGCTTTTTGTTTTGTTTAGATTACTAATTAATTTTGTAAAAAATAATCAGTCATGGAATTAACAATTGAAGTGAAAGACAGCAAAGCAGATTTTGTAAAAGAATTGCTTTCTAATTTTAAATATGTGAAAGTTAAAGCGGCAAAAAAAACTGCGAAAGAAAAATTTTTAGAAGAGCTGAAAGAGGCTGTTCATGAAGTGAATTTAGCCAAACAAGGTAAAATAAAATTAAAATCTTTAGACGAACTTTTGAATGAGTTATAAATTTGAAATTTCCGTCCTCTTTCAAAAACAATCTAAGCGAATGATTAAAAAATATCCATCGCTCACGAGTGAATTGATAGAGCTTAGAAACGAATTGCTGGAAAACCCAATGCTGGGAATCCCTATCGGAAAAGGTTGCTACAAAATTCGCATCGCCATTTCATCCAAAGGCAAAGGAAAATCAGGTGGCGCAAGAGTGATTACTTACGTGCAAGTAATTAACGAAACAGTTTACTTGCTTTCCATTTATGACAAATCAGAAATTGAAAATTTGACGGATGCTGAAATTTTAAATCTGCTCAAATTGATTGAATAAAAAAACAAAAGGCGGTTCGAATTTTTCGAGCCGCTTTTTGTTTTTTGGAAGAATGAAAAAGTAAATTTAACTTGCAATAAATTTTTGAACTCATGAGTACAGCCGAAATAAAAACTGCATTGCATCAATTAGTAGATGAAATGGACAACGAGAAAAAACTAACTGCCATGATGAAATCGGCGGCTGAAATTGCTTTTGATATTGAAGAGGTAAATTGGGATTCATTAACCGCTGCTCAAAAAAAATCAATCGAACAAGGCTTAGATGATGCGAAAAATGGGCGATTGACACCGCATGATGAAGTGATGAAAAAATATGCAAAATGGTTGAAGAAATAGAAATTGTTTGGACGGAGAAAGCCATGACTGATTTTTATCAAATCATTTCATTTTTAGAAAAAGTTTGGAACGATAAAACCATAGAACGCTTTATTGGCGAAACAAATAAAGCTTTAGAAAAAATACAATCACATCCCTTCACTTTCACTCATTCTGCTGAAACAAAAATTTACAAGCGAAAAATCAATCGTTACATCACATTGTATTTTATAATTGATTCCTATAAAATTGTTTTGCTTTCTTTTTTTGATGGAAGACAAAACCCTGATAATTTATTAAAGGATAATTTTTAAAAAGGCGGTTCGGATTTTTCGAGCCGCTTTTTGTTTTTTGCCTTCTCTGCATTTTTCCATTGCGCCCTTTGCGGTGGGAAGAATTTTTGAGGAAATGCTTACTTCAATTTTTTCTTTTTAGGATGTCGCCTAGTATCAAAAAACACAAGCAGTTCTACACGATAATTTTTAGTATCAATTTGGTAAATCAGTAAATTGTGCTTTGTTATCAAAACCTCATGAATATTAGCTTTCAAAGATTTTCGGAAAGCATAAGGATTGATTTTTAGAATAGAAATAATATCCTCAGTTCTTGTAATAAAATTTGAAATTTCTTTTTTTGTCCAACGATTTTCTAAATAGTCAATCACATGGTCAAATGTTTCAGAGGCCAATGGCGCCCAAACTATTTTGTAAGCCATTTTTTATATTTTTTCATCACCATTTCATGAGCAATTACTTCACCTTTTGCAGTTTGTTGTTGCGCTTTTTTTACCATTGATTTTTGTTCGTCAGAAAGTTCGTCCCACAAATCAACTTCTTCTGCATGACTTACCCATTCATGCAATTGATGAATCAAGGTTTTATTATTGCTTGATAAAATACGTTGAGCTAGATCAATTTTTTGTGATTGTAAATTCATGGCTACAAAATTAATAGTTCAAAGATAAAATAATTTTAGGTACAAAAGGAGGTTCGGAATTTTTCGAGCCGCTTTTTGTTTTTTG
>JBDKJJ010000075.1:0-10965 GCA_039796635.1 Bacteroidota bacterium | reverse complement strand
TGCAATTATTCGATATATATCTCCGTTTACATCTATTGAATCAGTTGAAGATTTCAACTTTTGCCAATCGCTTCCATTCCAATAAAGTACAGTTGTTCCTGAAGGGTTAAAATTATCATGTCCACTAGTATAGATTGTACCAAAATTATCAATTTCGATATCACCACCGTATATCTGATATCTTAAACTATTTCCGCTAAGTTTTGACCAACTATTGCCATCCCATTTAGCAATAAAATAGTTATTTAATGTATCCTTAAAATGACCTCCGATATAAACATTATTAAATTGGTCGGTTTTTACGTAATAAATTTCATTCCCAAAAACAAAATTACCAAGAGAATATAAAGAGTTTGGTGCTAATTTTGACCAAGAACTTCCATCCCATTTTGCTACATACTTATTACCATCCCAAAAATTTAAACTATCTGAAAAAAGACCAACTGCATATACATTTCCTAATTGGTCTGAAGTAATTGAAGTTATTTCACCATTTGCATTTAATGATTTTTTATACCCTCCCAATTCATACCAACTTCCCTGAGCAAGTATAGTATTTATTGATACTAAAAGTAAGATAATAGCAAAAATATTTTTCATGTTTTAAAATTTTGATTTCCAAACTTACACAATACTTTTATGAAATGAAAATTTTCTACGACCAATTAAATCGTCCGATTAGTTTGGCTAATTCGCCTCAACGAATTATTTCGTTAGTGCCATCGCAAACTGAATTGTTGTTTGATTTAGGCATAGGCGATAAAGTTGTAGGCAGAACTAAGTTTTGTATTCATCCTGTTGATGAAGTAAAAAGTATTCAGCGAATTGGCGGTACAAAAAATTTGAATATTGAACTCATCAAATCATTACAACCTGATTTAATCATTGCGAATAAAGAAGAAAATACCAAAGAACAAATTGATGAATTGGCGCAGCATTTTCCTATTTGGATAAGTGATATTCAAACATTGGATGATGCACTAGATATGATTTCCAAAGTAGGCGAACTATTGGATGCAGAACAAAAAGCCAAAAAAATGGTGAGTCAAATTCAAGCTAATTTTTCAGTTTTAAAAAATACAATTCCGAAAAAAATAATTTATTTTATTTGGCAAAATCCATACATAAGCGTTGGCAGTGATACCTTTATTAGTGCTATGTTGCAAAACGCAGGACTTGAAAATGTATTAAAAAACAAAAGTCGTTATCCTGAAATTTCGGAAGATGAAATCAGAAATTCAGATGCTGAATTTTTATTTCTTTCCAGCGAACCTTATCCATTTAAAGAAAAGCAAAAACAAGAATTTGAAAACTTATTTCCAACCAAAAAAATTGTATTGGTAGATGGCGAAATGTTTAGTTGGTATGGCTCACGATTAATAAAAGCAGCGGATTATTTTTTGAAGTTGAGAAATGAACTTACTATTTCTTAATCACAAATTTCCCGAAATTTTGTTCTGCAAATTTTTCTAATTCAACGATTTGAAGTTTTGTAGCTTCAATATCAATACTGCAAAAAAGTTCGATTTGTTTTTTCGAAATTTCAATTTCATGTCGCTTTAAAAAATTCATCAAAATGCTTACGTTGGAATAATCGGTTTCAATTTTAATTGGTTGAGTTATTTGCTTTTGAATAATTTCACAACTATTCAAAGCCAATTGCGTAGCAGTTTTATAGGCATTTACCAAACCCTGAACACCTAATAAAATTCCACCAAAATAACGCACCACCACCACAGCTACATTGGTAATTTTTTTTGAATCAATTTGATTAATGATAGGTTTTCCAGCAGTATTACTGGGTTCACCATCATCGCTAAATCTGAAATTATTTTTATCTACACCTAATCGGTAAGCAAAGCAATGATGAACAGCTTTTGGATGAAGCTCTTTAATTTTTTTTAATTCAATTTTAAATTCATCCGCATTTTTAATCGGAAATGCAATGGCTAAAAACTTACTTCCTTTATCAGTAAATTCAGCTGTATTAATTGTAGCAATGGTATTAAATGTTTCATCATTTTGCATGCAGAAACATTTAACTTACAATAAATCTTTAATTATTTTTTCAATGCTAATGCCTTCAGCTTCAGCCTTATAATTCCTCACCATACGATGACGAAGAATAGGCTCTGCAACTACTTTTACATCTTCAATATCAGGTGAAAATTTACCATTAACAGCCGCATGACATTTAGCGCCTAACACTAAAAATTGTGATGCTCTTGGGCCTGCACCCCAACTAATATAATTATTAACTTGAGCAGTTGCCAAGTCTGTTTCAGGTCGGGTTTTAGCAGCTAATTTTACTGCATATTCCAATACATTATCAGCAATTGGTATTTTACGAATTAACTTTTGATAGAACAAAATTTGTTCACCAGTAAGCACTTTTTCAACACTTGCTAATTCATTATTTGTAGTGCTTTTTACCACATTTAATTCATCTGCAAATTTAGGATAGCCCAAATTTATATTAAACATAAAACGGTCTAACTGAGCCTCAGGCAAGGGATACGTACCTTCTTGTTCAATAGGATTTTGTGTTGCTAAAACAAAAAATGGAGCAGGTAATTGATATAATTTTCCACCTACAGTTAAGCTTCTTTCTTGCATGGCTTCCAACAATGCTGATTGAGTTTTAGGTGGTGTACGATTTATTTCATCCGCTAAAATTATATTTGCAAACAATGGCCCTTCAATAAATTTAAATTTGCGGCTTTCATCTAATATTTCAGCACCTGTAATATCACTTGGCATTAAATCAGGTGTAAACTGAATACGCTTAAAACTTAAATGCAATGCATCACTTATTGTTTTAACTAAAAGTGTTTTTGCTAACCCAGGCACACCTACCAATAAACTATGACCATTACAAAAAATTGAAATCAAAACTCTTTCCACCACATCATCCTGCCCAATAATTACTTTTCCAATTTCTTTTTTTAATTGAATAAAATGTTGATTCAATCCTTTAACCGCTTCTACATCGCTGTTATACATATTTTTTTGGTGCTTAATATTTTAATAAAGAAACTAAAAACTATTTAATCCATTCTTTCATGGCTTCGCAATTTTTATATTCATCATCAATAATGATATAATTTTTTTGCGTTGTTTTTTTAATCCAATTCATCATGGCATCTTGTTGCTTTTTGCTAATTGCAGCTTGTTGCAATTTTGCATAATCTTCTTTCAAATTTGCTTTATGAGGTTGAGTTTTTGTTTTCAACCAAACAATTCGTGCTGCTTCTTTTCCATCATAAGTTTTAAAAACTGAAGGTTTTGAAATTTGTCCAACCTTCATGGTATCTAAAATAAAAAACAAATCGGGTTCAATCATTTGAGCATCCAATAAAGTATTACCATCGTTAGAATTTTGAACCAACCCACCATTTCCTTTTGTTACTTCATCAGTTGAATATTTATCGGCAGCTCTTTTGAATGAAAGTGAATCCATCAATATTTTTTTTCTGATAGTATCTAATCTTAATACAGTTAATTCCAAATCACCTTTGTTTGATTTTGGAGCAATTAAAATATGTTTTGCTTTAGCTTTTTCGCCTTGCTTTGCAATCATTTTTATCAAGTGATAACCATATTGTGTTTCGATAATATCACTCATTTCGCCATCTTTTAATTTGAATAAAGCTGATTCAAATTCAGGCACCATTTGCCCACGACTTACCAATCCTAAATCGCCACCTTTAATTCCACTACCTGGATCTTCAGAATATAATTTTGCTTGGCTTTCAAAACTTACACCACTCAATACTTTTTCTTTAATTTCCATTAATTGCTTTTTAGTGGCAATCTTTGATTCGGCTGTTACTTTGGGTGAAATAATTATTTCCCCAATTTCGTATTCTGAATTTATATAAGGCAATGAATCAGATGGAATTGTTTCAAAATATTTTTTCACTTCCATCGGTGAAACTTTAGCATCAGAAGTGATTTTTTGTTGCATTCGTTGAGCTAATAATTGTTCTTGAACTGCATCTCGAAATTCTTCTTTAAACTTTAAAATTGGCTTGTGATAATATTCTTCAAATTTTTCTTTACTCCCAACTTGACTAATAAAATAGTTCATTCTTCTATCTAACTCGTTATCAATTTCATCATTTGTAACAGGCAAACTATCATGATTGGCTTGAGCTACCATCAATTTTTGCAACATCATTTGCTGATAGATATAACATTTTGAATTAGCATCAATTGTAGCATTTTGAGCAGCCATTTGATTTAATTGCTGTTCAATATCTGATTGAAGAACAATTTTATTATCAACTATACCAATAATTTTATCAGCAATTTTAGTTTGCGAAAACCCTTTATTTATTCCTAGTAATAAAAACAACCCAACAATAACTCTTACTAATAAACGTTTATTTTTCACTTATTTTATTTTGAATTAATATTAAAAACGATTTAACGCAAAAATACATTTTGTTATTGCATTTAGTTGATAATAAGTAAATATTTGGAATATTTTTGCGCTTTAAAAATAATTAGATTTTTATGGGATATAACAGATATTTCACCCCAGCGGTAAAAAATATTTTAATCATTAATTGCATTTTTTTTCTTGCTACATCAATATTTAGGTCGGTTTATCATGTTGAGTTATTAATGTATTTGGGTGATTTTTTTCCTTTGAATCACAATTTTAAACCCAATCAATTATTCACTAATTTATTCATGCATGCCAATTTTGATCATTTGTTTTTCAATATGGTTAGCTTAGTAATGTTTGGTTCAGCTCTTGAAAATTACATGGGTACAAAAAAATTCTTAATCTTTTATTTCATCGCAGGTCTCGGAGGTTCATTATTAAATTGGGCTGTAAATTTTTACCAATACTATCACATCGCAAATGGTGCACAGTTTTTTTTAGATAATTCAACCCCACGAATATTAGAATCATTCATTGAAAAGTTTAATATCATAAGTAACTCAAGATTTATTTCTGAAAATATTTCAATTATAGATGATTGGGTGAAAAACTCAGCAAATTCATCAGGTTTATCAAATGTAAAAATGATTATTTCTGACTATAAAACACATTTAGCTGATGTAGATTTAAGATTTGCCAGAGTTAGCATAGGGGCTTCGGGCTCCATATTCGGGTTGATGATTGCCTATGGTTTTTTATTTCCTGACAATATGCTTTATATGATGTTTTTCATACCCATAAAAGCAAAATATTGGGCTGTATTAGGTGTGATGATTGAGTACTACATCACTTATGCTAACGTGCCTGGTGATCATATTAATCATTTAGCACATTTGGGCGGAGGATTGATGGGCTTGATTTTAATTTACTTTTGGAACAAACAAAATAAAAATAATTATTACTAAAAGCCTTTATTAAAAATTAATGACTGATAAGAAATTAAACTTTGCAGTAATTGGCTGCGGAAATATAGGAACAAGGCATTTGAATTTATTGTTACAAAACAATAAAGCAAATGTGGTGATGGTTTGTGATATTGATAAAAAGAAAAACCCATCTAATTCTATAAAAGGAAATTATGATTTCACTACATCAATTTCAGATGTTTTATCTCATCCTGAAATTGACATTGTAAACATTTGCACTCCACATCATTTACATGCTGAAATGAGTATTGTTGCATTAAAAAAAGGTAAACATGTGTTGGTTGAAAAGCCCATGTGTATTGCATCTGCTGATGCAAAAAAAATGAATGCTACAGCCATAAAATACAATCGTGAATTAATTGTGGTGAAGCAAAACAGATATAATTTTCCGGTGCAAGAAGTAGATAAACTTCTTTCAAAAAATAAATTAGGGAAAATTTTAGAAGTGCATTGTCATGTGCTTTGGAACAGAAATAATGATTACTACAAAAAATCAGATTGGAGAGGAAAAATAAAAACTGAAGCTGGTGCTTTATTTACCCAAGGAAGTCATTTTATTGATTTACTAACTCATTGGTTCGGAGAAATAAAAAAGGCTCAAACCATTATAAGTACTTTACATCACAATATTGAAATTGAAGATAGCGGCAACTCAACCGTAATTTTTAAAAATGATGCTATTGGAAAAATAATTTGGAGCAATAATGTTTTTGAAAAAAATTATGAAGGCAGTATCACAATTTTTGGTGAAAAAGGAACTGTAAAAATTGGTGGTAAATACTTAAATAAAATTGAATATTGGAATATTAAAGGAATCAACCAACCTTCACAATTATATAATGATGACGCTCCAAACGAGTACCAAAGCGGTTATCAAGGTAGCAGCAGCAATCATCATAAAGTTTTTGAAGATGTTATTGAACGAATATTATTCAACAAAAAAGTAAAATTAGTGCAGGGTGATGAAGCTGTTAAATCAATTTTAGCTATTGAAAAAATCTATTCATCTGCAAAACGATTTTAGAAGTCTATTCAACTTTAGTAATCTGTTCTTCTAATCGGTTTAAGTATTTTTTTTTGAAATAATATTCTTTTATTTTTTCAAAATCAATGGGGCTAAATTCATCTACATTTTCTTTATCAATTAAATGCTGAACTGATTGTTGTAGCTGATTTTCAAAAGCTTTTATTTCAGAAATTACCACTTCTTTTTTCTTAGCATCTTGCTCAAATTGCAACTCGTCAATTGCCTCATTCAAATCCATCATTTCTAACAAAAAATCGTTAGGCAATTTAAATTTTTCATCAGCATGAATTATTTCTTTAAGTTCAAGAATATATTTCATTCTACTATTTAATGATGAAAGCACTTTAAAAGCATTCGTATTCAAAGTTGATTTTTCCAAAGCATTTTCAATTTCAGTTGATTTTGCGTTGGTAAAAAAATCAGGGTGATACAGTTTGCTAAACTCAAAGTATTTCTTTTTAAGCTCAGCATTATTTATTTTAAAGGATACAGGAAGATTATAAAATTCAAAGTAATTCATTACTATTTAAACCAAGCTTTATATACATCATTTAAATTAGCAAACAACATTAAACTTAGTAAAATAGCCATCCCTACATATTGAGAATATTCTAAAAATTTCACACTTGGTTTTCTTCTAAAAATTATTTCATATAAGCAAAATAAAGCATGACCGCCATCTAAAGCAGGAATTGGCAATAAATTCATAAATGCTAATATTAAAGATATGATGGCAGTTATTGTCCAGAATTGATACCAATCACCCCACTCTTTCGGAAATAATTTTGCCATTGATGCAAAGCCACCAACACTATCAGTTGCTTTTACTTCACTTCTTCCAATTATTGATAAAAATAATTGATTCAATCCTTTTACATAATTTGTAATTGTAGTTATTGAACGATCAACAGCTGCAGGAAAAGCTTCAGCCACACTATAACTTCTACTTTTAACTTTCAAATCAATTGTATCGCCTAACCCTACACCAATGGTTCCTTCTTTAGTAATTTCAACCTGCTTGGTTAGTTCTTTGCCATTTCGAATAATAACAAACGGAACAATAGTTTCCTTATTTTTTTTCAACGTAGCTTTCACTTCATCATAATATTCTGTTTTCACATTGTTTACCATGATTACTCTATCCCCCTTTTCCAATCCAGCTTTTAAAGCATTGCTACCTGATGAAACATCAGAAATCCAAAATCTTGTTCGTGGCGAAATGAATCCATCTTTTTTTCCTTTTGCTAATTTACCAATGATGCCTGAAGGAATTTTAATATCCATTTGCTGACTATCACGTTCAATTTGAATTGTTTTGGCACTATTCAAAATTATTTGCCCAGGAATAGCTGCAAAATTTTCAACTTTTTTTCCATCAACACTTAATATTTTATCTCCGTTTTGTAAACCCATTTGCTGTGCGATAGAATCAGCATAAATACCATATTTTAAATTTGCAGTTGGCAAATATGAATCGCCCCATTTACTTAAAATAAACCAAAATATAACAACCCCTAAAATTATATTTACAATCACACCGCCTAACATTACAATTAATCGTTGCCATGCTGGTTTGCTTCTAAACTCCCATGGTTGCTCAGGTTGAGCCATAGTTTCCTTATCCATACTTTCATCAATCATTCCATTGATTTGTACATAACCGCCCATAGGAAACCAACCTAATCCCCACTCAGTATCACCTATTTTCTTTTTAAAAATTGAAAACTTTAAAACATTTTGTAAGGGGAACATAAAATCGAAAAACAAATAGAATTTATCTACTCGAATCTTGAACATTCTTGCTGTTAAATAATGCCCCATCTCATGTAAAAAAACCAGTATTGATAATGACATTATCAGATAAACAATCTCAATCAGAATTTCCATTAATTGTGGTACTTAATAATTTTTATTTGTAAATAATTTCTTTCGCTAAAATACGGCTTTCCATGTCAGCATGTATATAATCGCCTAAAGTTGGTTTTTCAATAAATGATATTTTTTGCATACAAGTTTCAATCACATCTGTCATTTGTAAAAAACCAATTTTATCTTTTAAAAATGCTTCTACTGCAATTTCGTTGGCAGCATTCATGATACAAGGCATATTGCCGCATTTATCCATCGCCTCAAAAGCAAGTGCAAGATTACGAAAAGTTTTGGTATCGGGCTTTGTAAAAGTTAAAGAAGGATAATTCATGAAATCGAATCTGGGAAAATCACTTTTTATTCTTTCAGGATAAGCTAATGCATATTGAATGGGCAACTTCATATCAGGCAATCCCATTTGAGCTTTCATACTTCCATCTTCAAATTGAACAATACTATGAATAATGCTTTGCGGATGAACAATCACGTCAATTTGTTCGGGATTTAAACCAAATAACCATTTGGCCTCAATCACCTCTAATCCTTTATTCATCAATGATGCAGAGTCAATGGTGATTTTTGCACCCATAGTCCAATTAGGATGTTTTAAGGCTTGTTCCTTTTTTACGTTTTTTAAAAACTCAATATCTTTTCCTAAAAACGGACCACCACTTGCCGTTAAATAAATCTTTTCAATTTTATTATTCCATTCACCAGCCAAACATTGAAAAATAGCTGAATGTTCACTATCAACTGGATAAATATTTACACCATTTTCTTGTGCTAACTTAGTGATTAATTTTCCTGCTACCACTAATGTTTCTTTATTGGCTAATGCAATATTTTTTTTTGCGTTAATGGCGCTAATAGTTGGCTTAAGCCCTGCATAGCCAACTAATGCAGTAAGTACAATGTCAATAGTTTCCATTTGAACTACCTGCTCTAAAGCTTGTTCGCCTGCAAAAACTTTTATCAAATCATCTTTCAATGCTTCTTTCACAAAAGCATATTTTGATTCATCGGCAATTACTACAACATTTGGCTTAAATTTTTTAGCTTGTTGAATTAACAACTCAGCATTTGAATTTACGGTAAGTACCTCAACACAAAATTTATCTTGATTTTGTTCAATTACTTCTAAGGCTTGAGTGCCAATGCTGCCGCTACTTCCAAGTATGGCTATATGTTTAATTTTGGGGTTGATAAAAATTATATTTTAAAATTAATTTAACTCGAATAAGGTTTGCAATTTTTTTTGAATTTCTTTTGAAGTAGTTATATCAATACTTCCGAGTTTTCGCAAAATTGAATTTGTAGGAAGAGTAACTAGCTTATGAAACTTAATAACTGAATCAACAGTTAATCCAGTTTGGTTAAAATGTAAATCTTTTTTTTTCAAAATAATGTCAGAAAGTTCTGTTTCTACAGTGAGTTTACTTGAAATAAAAGCAATAATTACATGATTATAAATGCCTACTATATTTGTTAAACAAAGTGCTGGTCTTACTTTGGAAGATTTAAAATCATCAAAAGGAAATGGAACTAAAACAATACTATTTTTTATCATTGAAAGGTTCCCCATCATTTGGTGAATAAATATCTTCGGAAGAATCTTTTAAAAAATCAAAAGCAGGATTTGTTGAAACACTTGCCATCCAAAGCTTTTCATCCTCTATATCATTATCATCATTAACCAAAATTAATACCCTTACTTTGCTTCTTTTTTTATGTAATGGGTAATCAATTTTCAAATGACCATTATTGTCGGTTATAGAATTAATTTCAATTGCTTGCATGTTTCAAATTTCGCAAATATTATTAGAAAAAACGAATGTTTAAAGTTTAAAATTAGATAACTCATCGGCAATTTTTCTGTCGTTGCTTAATCGAGGCACTTTATTTTGTCCGCCTAATTTACCAATACTTTTCATGTAATTGATAAAAGCATTTTTTTGAAGCGGCTTAATTACAAGGGTTCTAAGAATATTTCCCGTAATTAAATCATCATAGTAAATATTTAACTTACGCATTTTGCTATCAACAGCTTCTGCAAATTTTTGCAAATCATTAGGTTGATTATCAAATTCAATTAACCATTCGTGAAACGGCAAACCCTCAGTAGGAGTAACTTGTGGCGCAACCGTAAACTCAACAATTTTTACATTTTGCTCCATTGCAGTTTGCATTAAAGCCTTTTCAACTTCTTCTGCAATTACATGTTCACCAAATGCACTTATGAAATGTTTTATTCTTCCAGTTACAACAATTCGATATGGATTTGTGCTTACAAACTTAATGGTGTCACCAATTACATAGCCAAACAAACCTGCATTCGTATTCAACACAATGGCATAATTCACTCCAATTTCTACATCTTTTAAACTAATACGTTTTGCATTTTTTTGATGAATTTCATTGGGCAAAACAAATTCATAAAATATTCCAGCATTCGTATTCAATAACAATCCTGGCTCTTCTTGCGAATCTTGATAGGCTATAAAACCTTCACTTGCCGGATAGGTTTCAATGGTGTCAATTCTTTTACCAATTGATTCCATCAACTTTTGGCGATAGGGTTCAAAGTTTACACCACCATACACCATCACTGAAAATTTTGAAAATAACTCCCCCATTTTCTTGCCACTTCGTTTTTCCAACTCATCAAAATACATTTGTGTCCAAGGCGGAAT
>JBDKJJ010000074.1:0-6735 GCA_039796635.1 Bacteroidota bacterium | reverse complement strand
AATGGAAAAGATTGCAATCTTATTTTTCTTATTTCGCCCATATATTTTTGAAATTCTATTTTATCATTGGTCAATTTTTCTAACGTGAAATTTAAGTCTGATAAAAATTTATTTCCTAATTCAATTTGCTGTTCTTCATACCAACCTAATGCAGATTCAACATCTTTTGATGCTTCTTTAGTAAACAAGAAACGATATTTCATTTCTTCAATCTCTTTTGCAATTCATCCCACGACTCAACATTAGAAGGATTCTTGCCATATTCTTCAAATCGCTCGGCTACAATTTGTTGATGCCAATTAGGGCTCTCAAATTCAATTAAATCTGAAGTTGGCAACTGAGATTTTAATTTATTCCATTCTTCTATTGGAATAAAAACACCTGAAGTGTTACCATTACTATCATGAATATATTGCAACATAAAATTTTAAGTTTAACCAAAGTTATAAAAAATAATTCTTTATCACGAATTTTAAAACATTCCTAGTATCTGCTAACTTCAATAAAAATGTTGTTTACTTTGCAATTTGCAGATAAAATCTTTCCTTATGCATATTGATATTATTTCCATTGTTCCTGATTTATTACAATCGCCTTTTCAGCATAGTATAATGAAACGTGCTGCTGATAAAGGTTTGCTTACGGTTAATGTAGTAAATCTTCGTCCGTATGGAATAGGCAATTATAAACAAATTGATGATTATGCGTTTGGCGGTGAAGCCGGAATGGTAATGATGATTGAACCCATTGCCAATTGTATAAATGATTTAAAAAGCCAACGCAATTACGATGAAGTAATTTATATGACGCCTGATGGAAAAACATTTAATCAAAAAATTGCTAATCATTTATCACTTAAAGAAAATTTAATCATTCTTTGCGGACATTATAAAGGAGTTGACGAAAGGCTTCGTGAACATTTTATTACGCAAGAAATTTCAATAGGAGATTATGTATTAAGTGGCGGTGAATTAGCCGCAGCAGTAATGGTTGATGCCATTGGCAGATTAATACCCGGTGTATTAAATGATGGAAGTTCGGCATTGTTTGATTCTTTTCAAGATGACCTTTTATCATATCCTGTTTACTCCCGACCTGCTGAATACAATGGTTGGAAAGTGCCTGAAGTTTTGCTTTCAGGCAATCCTAAATTAATACAACAATGGAAGGAGGAACAAGCAGTAAAACGAACAACTGAACGCCGACCTGATTTGTTGAAATAAAAATAACATCTATTTATTCATAAAATATTTATCTATTTTCAGTTTAATTAAAAATTGTAATTTTACAAAAAAACTAAGTGGTCAATTGCAGTAAACTTATTTTTAGTGGTGATGCATTACAGAAAATGTTTAGCCGTAACATTGCTGAAAGTCAAATTCGTAGTGTAGTTGAGTTCGGTCAAATAATAAAAAGTTATGAAGATGACAAACCACATCCTAGTTACTTGATGTTAAGCATTGTTAACCTTAGTCCACTTCATGTGGTAGTTGCGAAAGATAAAACTGATGATTCTTGTATAATAATAACTGCTTATTATCCAAATGAACAAATTTGGAATAGTGATTTTAAAACAAAAAAATAAAAGTTATGGAATGTGTAATTTGTAAAAACGGAAATACAGCTAAAGGATTTGCTACAGTTACATTAGAAAGAAACGGTAGTGTAATTGTATTTAAAAATGTGAATGCTGATGTTTGCGAAAATTGCGGCGAATACTATCTTGACGAAACTACAAGTCAACAGGTTTTAAAACAAGCCAATCAATCAATTGAAAATGGTGCTGAATTTGAAGTTTGTAAACTTAAAGTTGCTTAATAAAAAAAATATCAAAAAATGAACAATCGTATTTACTTAGATAATGCAGCTACTACAAAAGTTGATGCAAAAGTGGTAGAAGCAATGATGCCGTTTTTAATGGAAAATTTTGGCAATCCTTCTTCTATTTATTCATATGGCAGAGAAGTGAAAGCTGCCATAGAAAAGGCTCGTAAAACAGTAGCAACATTATTAGGCGCTAATCCTGGTGAAATATTTTTCACATCTGGCGGCACTGAAAGTAGCAATATGATTATGCGTAGATGTGTGAATGATTTAGGTGTAAAACATATCATCACTTCGCCTTTAGAGCATCATTGTGTGTTGCATACTGCTGAAGATATTGAAGCATTAGGCAGAATAAAAAAACATTTGGTGGAAGTAAATGAATTTGGTGACATTGATTTAATTCATTTGGAAAACATGCTCAAAGAATTAAAAGGCGAAGGCGTTTTAGTTTCTTTAATGCATGGCAATAATGAAATTGGAAATCTATTAGACATCAATGCTGTAGGCAATTTGGTAAAAAGTTATGGTGCTTATTTTCATTCAGATACTGTGCAAACTACAGGGCATTTTAAATTTAATTTAAAAGAAATGCCTGTTGATTTTATCACAGGTTCGGCTCATAAATTTCATGGACCAAAAGGTGCAGGTATTGTTTATATCAGTGAAAATGTAAAGGTAAAACCTTATGTAGCAGGCGGCGGACAAGAACGCAATATGAGAGCAGGTACTGAAAATGTTACAGGTATAATTGGTTTTGCAAAAGCATTGGAATTAGCGTATGAGAATTTTGATGCTGAAAAACAACACATGTTGGATTTGAAATTTCATCTTAAAAAACAATTAGAAAATAATTTTGAAGGATTAGTATTTAATGGTCGTTCGGGCTTCGAAAATTCAATGTACACTGTATTAAGTGTTGGCTTTCCGAAGAATGAACAAACCGAAATGCTGTTATACACTTTAGATATGGATGGCATTTGTGTAAGTGGCGGAAGTGCTTGCAGTAGCGGTGCTAACGCTGGTAGTCATGTTATTCAATCTATTTATAAAGGAAAAGCCAATCAATCAACTATTCGTTTTTCATTTTCAAAATTTAATACCAAAGCTGAAATTGATAAAGTTGTAGAAGTGTTAATTCAAAAAATTGGTAAAGCAGTTACTGCGTAAATGACAAGCATTTTATTTAAAATAAAATCTTATCTGCATTACCATTTAAAAGCAGTTGACGAACACAGTGTTCACTCTCCATTTGTATTTGATTTATTAACCAAAGTAATTAAAAGTGAAAAACATTTTTATGCTTTTGATGAAATTGAACACATCAAAAAGCAATTAGCAAGTTCATCTGAAAGTATTACACAGATTGAGTTTGGAGCAGGAAGCCATAAACTTAATTCTACTGAAAAAAAAATTTCAGCTTTAGCAAAAACAGTTTCCATTCCTAAATCTCAAGGCGAATTATTATTTAAATTAGTAGAATATTTTCAACCTAAAAGTGTTTTAGAATTAGGAACTTGTATAGGCATCAGCACTTTATATTTATCATTAGAAAATAAAAATAGAACTGTATATACAATTGAAGCTAATCCTGGCTCAGCACTTTTAGCACAAAAAATTTTTAGACAATTAGAGTGCAATCAAATTAATTCTTTCATCGGCACATTTGAAGAAAAATTAGATGAAGTTTTACAGCAAATGAAGCAAATAGATTTTGCATTCATTGATGGCAATCACAGATACGAACCTACTATAAATTATTATAAAAAAACATTGCCTTATATAAATGAAAATTCCATTTTGATTTTCCATGATATACACTGGAGTGAAGGAATGCAAAAGGCTTGGGAAGAAATAAAAAATGATGATGCTGTAAGTATTTCAGTAGATATTTTTTCGATGGGTTTTGTTTTTTTCCGTAAAGGAATTTTGAAACAACATTTTGTATTGAAGTAAATTCTTGATTACTTTTTATACCCCAATTCATTTGATAAATCATACACAAAATCCATCCCTATACTTTGATAATTTGTACCACCACATAATAAAACCACAAAATCAAAATGTTTAATTTGTTCCTTTAAGTTTTGTTTTTCAATAGGGTTGTTTGAAATTTCATAATTACTCAATCGCCAATTTTCATTGTAGTAATACCAAAATTCAGAACCATTAGCAAAACATTTTTTTGGCAAATCAGTAGCCAACATTGTCCAATAGTAACTATCTGCAACCGTTAATACTTGAGGCTTCCAACCGTTATCAGGTTCTTTTCTTTCGTAATGCAAATACTTTAATTTCTCACATTTCAATTTCCAAATTGTATTTAATGATTCAAATGCATCACCATCTGTTTTTTTGAAAGTGGTGGTTGTATCGCAATAGGTAACATAATAATTTTTGAAACTTTTATGATTTACTTTCTCAAAATAATTACATAAACTATCAAATGAAAGTGAAGCTCCATAATCTGTCCAATGAACTCCTAACTTTGAATACAACGGAAAATCAATCGTGTTTTTACGATTAATAAACCAATTGTTAAAATCAATATAATTCACATTTAACCCATTGCAACATTTCAAAATTTCGGCATATTGCGTTTCCGTTTTCTTTTCCTTCAAATAATGTTCGGGTATTTTATCAGGGAAATAAAAAGGCTTGCCAGGTGCAATTACTACAACCATTTGCTTACCTAACTTTAATAAAGTATCCTGCAAATATTTAATTCTTTGATATCTATCAATCGTATATTTTTTAAGTGTGTCAAGGTTTTCATAATTAGTGCCGCAATATTCTTTTATGTAACCTTCTTCAAATAAATAAAAATCGTTTCCAATAATCACATCCTTTACATGCGGTATATTGAACAATGAAAAATCGAATTGATTATGCAATCGAACAAAGTCATTTCTAAATCCAAAATTATTTTCTACATAATTATTTGTGCCTTCTTGAAATGAATTATCAAACCACGATTTCAAATTTAATTTTGGCATTTCAAATTTTTCAAACGAACCTTTTAAATCCTTTGATTTCACAGGATGAAACACAAGTTGAATCATTGGCAATATCATAATTACCAAAATTAAATACAACCCTATTTGTTTTAGTTTTATCAAAATCTGAAATAAATAAAAGGGTTAAATTGATTGCTTGTGATATAGGAAACACTTACTAAAAAAAAAATTATTGCAATAATAAGCTTTACACTTAATGCTATTTTTTGTTGAGGCAACTGATACCATGTCAACATTTTTTGTTGAACTACATTTGAAACCGCAGCAAATGAAAATAAAATTGCTATCAATAACGTAGTTACAAACTTACTATTCATAGGCATTTCAAGATTCATCGATGAAAATGAAATCATTTTTTTCATAAAAGATAAAGCTTGATAAAAAGTATTAGCTCTGAATAAAACCCATCCTAACACAACTATAAAAAATGTGTATGTCATTCTGAAAATAATGGATATGCGTTGTAATATTTTTTGAAAAAATAATTTTTCTAACACAATAAAACTGCCATGCCAAATGCCCCAAAAAATAAAATTCCAAGCTGCACCATGCCAAAAACCTGAAATCAAAAACACAATCCAAAGATTTAAAAATGTTTTTGTTGCTGATAATTTATTTCCTCCTAATGGAATGTACAAATATCGTTTCATCCAGCTTCCAAGCGTTATATGCCAACGTTGCCAGAACTCTGTAATGCTTTGAGATATGTATGGAAAATTAAAATTTTCAGGAAAATCAAAACCTAATAATTTACCAATTCCAATTGCCATATCACTGTAACCTGCAAAATCAAAATACAATTGAAATGTGTAGGCAATTGCTCCTAACCAAATATCAGCAGATGTTAAATTAAGAACTGAAGAATTAAAAATAGAATCAGCATATTCTCCCAAAGTGTTTGCTATTAATACCTTTCGAGCTAATCCTGTAAAAAAACGAATAAAGCCTTCTAATCTATAATCGTTATTTAATTTTCTTTTTCTATCCACTAAATCCTCGGCTAATACATGATAAGTAACAATTGGACCAGCAATTAAATGAGAAAACAAAAAGATAAAAAGCATGTAATCGGTAAACTTTTTAAGAGGAGCATGTTCGCCTCTATAAATATCAATTGTATAACTCATCTCTTGAAAAACAAAAAATGAAATACCAATTGGCAAGGCCACATTAAGCCACTGCAATGGTTTTAATCCATAAAACAGAAAAATTTGATTTACATTTTCAACAAAAAAATTGCTGTATTTAAAATAAAATAGAAAGCCAACATTGATAAAAATGGAAATTAGTAAATAGAATTTTTTCGTCAATCCATTTGAATGATAAATTTTATATCCAAGAAAATAATCAGCCAATAAAACACCAAATACTAAAAAAAGAAATGTAGGTGCACCCCAAGCATAGAAAGCTACACTACCTAATAATGCTGTGTAATTCTTGTATTTTATTGGTGTGATGAAATACAACAACAAAAACAAAGGAAAAAAGAAAAGTAAAAATATGCTGCTACTAAATACCATTGATAGGTAACAAAAGTAAAAAGATTCAGATTTGAAAAAAGAAATTGATTCAATTTTGTAACTATTACTTTTGCGATATGAAATATTTTTTTTTAGGAATTATTATTTTGATAATTTCAAGTTGTCAGCAAAAGCAAAAAGCTGATTTGATAGTTTATAACGGAACCATCTACATTATTGATTCAGCGTTTTCACACCGAGAGGCTATGGTAATTAAAAATGGAAAAATCGTTTTCACAGGTTCTACAAACGATGCTTTTAAACAATTTGAAACTAATGATTCATTAAACTTGAAAGGCAAATTTGTTTATCCAGGTTTTATTGATGCACATTGTCATTTTTATGGATTTGGATTGGAATTGAACAAAGTAAAT
>JBDKJJ010000073.1:0-3249 GCA_039796635.1 Bacteroidota bacterium | reverse complement strand
ATAGAAAACTATAAACAAACAATGAAATCAAGGGTTCATTTTGAGTGTTATTAAATTATGTATGCTTTTTCACCACAGAGAAGCAGAGGCACAAATCTGTATGGTTGTGGTTGATTGAAGTATTTTACTTTTGGAAAATTTGTAACTAAGGATTTGTGTGATGATATTCGAATAATCAAAAGTATTTTGGTAAACATTGATTAAATTGTTAAAGCAAGGATTTGTTGAAAACAGAATGAAATAAAAAGGCTACTAAAGAATTCTTTAGTAGCCTTTATGTATATGTTTTTTTATTAGTAAAGTCTCATTGTTTGACAACCTTTTGATGTTATTGTTACACTTCCAGACCAAGTCTTGGTTCCTGGTGATGATTCTGCTGCTTGAAAAGAATATGTTCCTGGTTTTGCTTCGTATGTAAAACATCCGCTTTCGCCACATGAAGGAGCTGATGAAGCATCAATAGTAATATTTCCACTTGTTCCATCAGCCATTACTACTACTACAATTCCTAAACTGCTTGCAACATCATTCCAAAAAACTACTTTGCCTTTATACTGGCATGTACCATCATCTTCATTTGCTTTTGAATTATAAGTTAATGATGTTGGGTCAGTACAACCTCTGACTGTTTTTTTGCAACTATATAAGATTGTTGCTGTCATCACAATTGCGATAAAACTAAGTACTAAGTTCTTCTTCATTTTTAAATTGGTTTTATTTTAAAATTTATTTCAGCAAAAATAAAAACATTTGGATACATATATGTATCCGACACAAATTTTTTTTAATAGGACTTTCACATTGTGAAAAATCCATCAAAAGTTAAAGAATTTGGAATGCACCTTAGGCGACTAAGACAGGCGAAGGGATTGAGTCAGCAACAATTGGCAGACTTGGCGGATATTTCTAAAATCACAATTCAAAGAATTGAAAATGCAAAATTTAATGTTACATTGGATACATTAATATCTTTATCAACAGCATTAGAAATTCCACTTACAAAAGTATTTAATTTTTAAATTTACTTCCCATGATGGATTTTTTACCTTCGCTACATGCAAATAAAAATAATCAATCGCTCTACAAATCCATTACCTGCTTACGAAACCAAAGGCGCAGCAGGGTTAGATATTCGTGCTTTTCTTTCTGAAAAAATAGAATTGAAATCATTGGAACGTAAATTAATTCCAACAGGTTTGTTTATGGAATTGCCCTTAGGTTATGAGGCGCAAGTTCGCCCCCGAAGCGGCTTGGCAATAAAAAGAGGATTAACGTTAGTAAATACTCCTGGCACTATTGATAGTGATTACAGAGGTGAATTATGTGTGCCGATGATTAATCTTTCAGCCGAAACACAAACCATTGAAAACGGTGATAGAATTGCTCAACTAGTAATTGCCAAACATGAAACCATTAACTGGCAAGAAGTAAATATTCTTACCGAAACCCAACGTGGCGAAGGTGGATTTGGAAGCAGTGGGGTTAAATAATTAAGCCTCAAAAGTCTTTTGGGCTTTGACGCCATCAAAACAAAAATTTAGAAAAACAAGAATCAGTTTTGTGCGTTGGCTTTTGAGTTAGCGAAATCGAACTCAAATAGTACCCTGAAAATGAATATGAATAAGAGTTTAAAAAGTAACCACGATTTCGCTGCAAAAAAAATTGATTCGTAGTATTTTCAAATTATTGTTTTGGAGGCTTGATTTTCTTTTGTTTCTTTTCTTGTATCAAAACAAGAAAAGAAAAACGAAATATGCTTAAAATTTAGGCTCTTTCCTTAAACTCAGCATTTATATTTTCTTTTTCTTGAAAAAAAGAAACAAAAATTCAAGGCTCTGTAAAAATCGGCTAAAAATTTATTCTCTGCTCAAAGCAAAAAACTTATCCCGATAATGAAAATACTACGGCTCGTTTCACTTCGCCTTGATTTTCAAATCGGGACTTCGAACAATTTTGCTTTTTTATGCTCAGCACATAAATTTTCTTAACGCCAATTTTTACAATGCCGATTCAAATACTGAAATTTATTTTTGAATGGTGAGTAAATAAAAAGTACTACTCATCAGCCTTTGCTTTTAATTTTTTCAACAAAGGCAAATAAACAAATAAAATAACCACACCCAAAAGTATAACATGAATTGGGTGAACTTCATAACCATAATAATCTAAGTTGTCGCCACAAATATTTGTTTTTCTGATTTTTGAAAAATCATGAATCACAAAAAATAATAAAGTAGTAAAAAACGGAATTGCATAAAATCCCATCAATACCAAAATAGTTGTGATTCGGCGGCTAAGCTGTGAAGATTTTATAACGAAATATCCTAACCAAATAAATCCTGCTGACATTAAGCAATACACAAACATTAAACTTGAATCATGTTTTATACCAATGGCAAGCAAGCCTGCCAACAGCATCACAACACCAGTTACAGGTATGCTCAACAATCCTGAAACACCATCAACGCTATGAGCTAAAATTAAAAATGTAGCGACCAATAACGAAATGCAAATAATCACCCAAAAAATCCCGTTCTCAAAATTAAGATTTACCGCTTCACGATAATTGTAGTAAATTGAATTTAATGAATTGGTATCAACAAAAGCTAAACACTTTTCTTCTGTCGCATTTTTTTCGTGAGCTTCTTTCAAAAGTGGTGAATTAACTTCTTCTTCTACTGCGGCTGCTACCGCATCAGGATAAATTACGCCATATTCACTTGTTGTAGTAAGTGGGTATCGAATTTTGAAATCATTTTGAAGCAAGTAATCAGTGAGTGTAGCTGAAATTAACGTATGTTTAATTTTATATTTATCACATACTTTTATAAAATTGGTTAATCTATTATTGATGGCTTCACGATTTTTGCTTTGAATAATTTGATGTGTTTCAGGAGCTATAACTTTTGCATAATAATCTTCATTAACTCCTAATCTTATTGTGTCAGATGGAATAAGGTCTAAGTCAATTAATAATGCTGAAAAATTTAACACATCAAAGTAATGATTAGGCTTAACCAATGGCGGCATCAAAACAGAATCTAAAATATCATACGATTGTGAATGACAGCTATCAAAAACCACAGTTTCAGTATGTGATTGATATAAGATAAATTCATCCTCATCAATCTTTGTTCTTTGTTGACATTTCAACGGATTAAGTAATACTAAACTTATGGTATCAATTACATGATTAGTATAGGTAGGCTTTAAATAAACATTGGCTGATATCCATTCATTGCTTTCGCT
>JBDKJJ010000072.1:0-2737 GCA_039796635.1 Bacteroidota bacterium | reverse complement strand
TGTAAACAACCCAACTTCTTTATGTTCGTGGCTTATTTTAATTTCATCGGTTGATGAATATTTATGTTTGCAATGGTAAGTAATAATCAAAACTTTTACTTTTCCTTTAATATCATATAGCCATACATCTACAATTTTTTCTGTTTCGGTTTTTAAATTCAATTCTTCTTCAATCTCTCTAACTACGCATTGTTCGGCAGTTTCATCAGGTTCTAATTTTCCACCTGGCAATTCCCATTCATTGCGTTCATTTTTTAATAAAATAAATTTTCCGTTTATTTCAATAATTCCTTTCACACTTACTGGATATTTTTTTGAAAAATAATCAGTAGGAATTATGGGTGAAATCAATCCAATAATTTTGTATTTTAATTTGGCTAGCATCAAATAAAATTACTAATAACAATGTATTATTCAATACGAATTGAATTTTATTGCAATAAAAAATTATTTTTGTTGAGTAAAAAATAAAACCATTAATATGCGACCAATAAGAGTTTTAGTGGCTAAAGTTGGATTAGATGGCCATGACAGAGGAGCAAAAGTAATTGCCTCAGCATTACGTGATGCTGGTATGGAAGTGATTTATACAGGTTTACGTCAAACACCTGAAATGGTTGTAAATGCTGCATTGCAGGAAGATGTTGATGCCATTGGAGTTAGTATTTTAAGTGGTGCACACAATACAGTTTTTCCAAAACTTATTGAGTTGATGAAAGAACGTGAAATGAGCGATGTGCTGCTAACTGGCGGCGGAATAATACCTGATGACGATGCAAAAAAATTGAATGATATGGGCGTAGGCAAATTATTTCCTCCTGGAACTAACACATCCGATATTGCTGATTATATTAAATTATGGGTGAAGGAGAGGAGAAGTTTTTAGTTACTGGTTTCTAGTTATTAGTAATTAGAAAACCACTTAACTATAAACTCAAAACATATAAAGATGCAAGATTTTAAAAAATTACAGATTTGGCAACAAGGAATGGATTTGGTAATTATTTGCTATCATCTAACAAAAAAATTACCTAAAGATGAGTTGTATGATTTAACTGCTCAAATAAAGTCTGCTGTAAAATCAATACCTTCAAACATTGCAGAAGGATGTAGCAGAAGAAGTCAAAAAGATTTTTTTAGGTTTTTAGAAATTTCTTTAGGTTCGGCATTTGAATTAGAAACTCATATTCTAACTTCAATAAAGCTGAATTTTATTAATGAAAAAGAAAATGAAGTGTTGTTACAAAAAATAACATCTGAACAAAAAATGATTTATAGTTTAATGCAAACACTTAACCAATAAGATTTTAAAGTGCTTTTATTGATTAACAAAAATATCGGTATTGATAAAATTTTTCCTAGAAAGAAATTTGTGCTTGCATTTGTATTTTACAAGAAACTAAAAACTTGTATCCAGCAACTTATTATATTTTCCATTTACTTATTTTGTATTGGCTGCGCCAACGTGGTTGCGCCTGAAGGCGGATTAAAAGACAACACTGCGCCAAAAATTGTAAAAGCCTCACCAGCAAATGCTTCTACAAAAGTGAGTACTGATAATTTCAGAATCATTTTCAATGAATTTATCAAACTTAAAGAACAAGATATTATTGTATCGCCACCATTGAATCATCCTTTAAAGATTAAACAAAAAGGAAAATATATTGATGT
The DNA here is from genome assembly GCA_039796635.1 of Bacteroidota bacterium. Lineage (GTDB taxonomy): Bacteria > Bacteroidota > Bacteroidia > Chitinophagales > CAIODY01 > CAIODY01. Next base: position 1,066 of record JBDKJJ010000072.1, on the reverse strand, counting down.
TAAATGGTCAGACACATTAAAGCCAAACACTACTTATACCTTTAATTTTGGTGATAACATTGTTGATTATACTGAAGGAAATCCGTACTCAAATTTTAAATATGTGTTTAGTACAGGTAGTATTATTGACACACTTAAACTTTCAGGAATTGTTGTAGATGCTATAACAGGTACGGGTTTAGATAAAATAGCAGTAATGCTTTACACTGATTTTTCTGATTCAATAGTATGCAAACAAAAGCCTTACTATTTCACTAAAACTGATGCCTCAGGTACATTTCATTTTAGTAATTTGAAAGAAGGTAAATACAAGTTATTTGCATTAAAGGATGAAAATTTCAATTTGTTATTTGATTTGAATAATGAAAAAATTGCTTTTAGTGATTCATTAATCATGATTTCAAAAAGCAATAAATACTTAAGTTTGAATTTGTTTGAAAATTATTTCGGTAAAAAACAAAAAGTAAAATCGGTGGTGCGAAATGATGTATATAGTTATTTGGTGAGATTTGAGAAAAAAACAACATCGGATGTTTCAGAAAAAAATAATGTTTCGGCCGATTGTATTCAAATAGCCTCAGGTGATTCAATTTTATTTTTTAGTAAATCAAAACCTACTCATGATTCAATTTTAATTAATATTCCAAAATTAGAAGTTGATACAATTATTAGTGTTGATGCAAAATATGATTCAAATTTAGTGAAACGAAGCAGATTATTTGTTGTAGCCAATTTTCAAACATCCTCTTTAGCAAATGATAAACGAAAAGTTTCTGAAGCTGCATCTAACAAGTCAAACAAACCAACACCAATTAATACTTTGAATTTTGGTAGCACCTTAATTTTAAATTTTAGTCATCCTATAGCATTTGAAAACATGCCTACTCAATTTATTTTAATTGAAGATACAGGTAAATTAAAAACATTTGCTAAAGTTGAAACTATTGATAACAAAGCATTTCAGCTACATGCTAAGATAAATTATGCATTTAAAGAAGATCATACCTACGAATTAATTGGAAGAAAAAATCAATTCATGGATGTTTGTAATTTACCTAATGATTCA
>JBDKJJ010000071.1:0-3554 GCA_039796635.1 Bacteroidota bacterium | reverse complement strand
TATAATTCATTTTATTTTTCTCATCAGGTAAATGATTTTGTTGAGCTACTAATTTCCATTCAGTTGCGTTTAAAGAAGGGAAAAAAGCATCAGCATTTTCAATCATTACATCAATTTCAGTTTTGTAAATAATATCAGCCAAATGAAGTGTTTGTTGATATATTTTTGCTCCTCCAATAATAAAACATTCTGTTTCATTTAATGATTTGGCTTTATCAATTGCTTCAGCAATGGAATGCACAATATGAATTCCATCTACTAACCAATCAGGATTGGTTTGAGTTGTAATCACTATTGTAGTACGATTGGGCAATGGTTTTCCGATTGACAAAAAAGTATTACTTCCCATTATAATCACATGACCTGTGGTAAGTTGTTTAAAATATTTTAAGTCAGCTGGCAAATGCCAAGGCAATTGATTATTTACACCAATTGCATTATTTTTTGAGGTAGCTACAATGATTGATATTTTCATAACTTATTAAACTGCAATAGGTGCTTTAATAGATGGATGCGAATCATAATCTGATATAACAATATCATTAATTGTAAACCCGAAAATATCTTTAATATTTTTATTCAAAGTAAGCTTTGGCAATGGCTTTGGCTCTCTGGTCAATTGCAAATTGGTTTGCTCCAAATGGTTTAAATATAAATGGGCATCACCTAAAGTATGAACAAATTCGCCTACTTCTAAATCACACACTTGTGCAATCATACAAGTAAGAAGTGCATACGAAGCGATATTAAATGGTACTCCTAAAAATACATCAGCACTACGTTGATATAACTGACAACTTAACTTACCATTGGCTACATAAAATTGAAATAAGCAATGACAAGGTGGCAAAGCCATTTTATCTACATCAGCCACGTTCCAAGCACTTACAATTAATCTTCTTGAATCAGGTTTAGTTTTTATTTGATGAATTAAATTTGATATTTGATCAACCACAATTCCATCAGCACATTGCCAACTACGCCACTGACGACCATACACAGGACCTAATTCACCATTTGCATCAGCCCATTCATCCCAAATACTTACACCATTTTCTTTCAAATATTTAATATTTGTATCGCCATTTAAAAACCAAAGCAATTCATGAAAAATACTTTTTGTATGAAGTTTTTTTGTTGTCAATAAAGGAAAACCTTCTGTTAAATCAAAGCGCATTTGGTAGCCAAATACACTTTTAGTTCCTGTACCAGTTCTATCAGTTTTAACAACACCTTTGTCTAAAATATGCTGTAATAAATCTAAGTATGCTTTCAAATTTAATATTTTTAGAATAAATTATTGATTAATGTTTTGTCTTAGCTTTTTCCTTTTTTAAATCCGACTTAGATTTAACTAGTTCACCATTTTTATATATTATGGTATTAATTACATTTCCATTTTCATCGTATTCAAACCATTTACCATCTTCTTTCCCTTTTACAAAATTAGCTTTTTTAATCATTACACCTTTTTCATTATAAGTAATTTGCTCACCATTTAAAATATCATCAGTGTAATCCGCTTCCATCATTTTAATTCCTTTTTTATAATACCAAATTGTTCTTCCATTTTTTTTGCCATTTTTCCATTCACTTTCTTCTTGTTTTCCTGTTCCATCATCATAATTCATAAGTTTCAAACCATCCATTTTTCCATCTTTATAAAATATCATTGATTTTACTTTTCCGCCATTAACATATTTAATAATTGCTCCATCCCATACATCATTTTTATAGTTTTCATCAGTCATGGCAAAGCCTGTTCTATCGTATGATACAGCCATTCCGTTTCTTTTTCCTAAATGATATTCTTCAATTTTTAATGGCGAACCATTTTCATAATAAAATCTCCAAATTCCTTCACGTTTGCCACTTAAAAGTTTGCCTTGCGTTATCAAAGTGGTTCCGTTCATAATTTTATAATAAGCAATGCTGGTATCAGTTTCGTCTCTTAAAATTGTTGTATCATTTTTATTCAATTTTGGCTTTTCAGATTTTGATTCTATTACTGCTTTGGGCGTAATTTGACTTGTTGAAATTGATGATGTTTTTTGAGCAAAAACAAAAGAAGAAAAAGTAAGAAAAAGTAATGTTAAGTTTATTTTCATATTTTATATTTTAGTTAGTCAAAGTAAAAAAACTGTTGGCTAATAAGCCGGCTTTTGTTTTTTGGTTACCCAAAATTTCTATCATTTATCTAGGCTACATTTCACAATGCAGCTCATACGACCTACCCACCTAACGCATTTTATTTGCATAAAAATCAAACGAGCCGTTTTAATGGCGTTAGTATATTTGGTCTTTCAGCACACAAGGTTTATTCACAATTTAAGTTACCATAAATTGTTGTAGGCTCTTACTCTACATTTTCAACTTTGCTCTCTGAAAATAAATTCAGACACGTTTTTTCAAACTAAAGCAGTTATTTTCTGTAATACTATCTGTTATCTTGAATAAATCAAAATACCTTCCTGTTAGGAAGTGTGTTGCCCTGCGCTGTCCGGACTTTCCTCCATTTATATTTCAAAACGGCGATAGAACCACCAACAGTTATTTGCAAAAATATAGAATATAGATTTTAATGAAGCATATTTTTTTGAATCGGATGTTAAATAAAAAGAATCCTGCTTTGGGTGAAAGCAGGATTCTTTTTTGTTTTCAGGTAAAATTGAACTATCTATATTAATTGGGTTGAAATTACATGGGTGCTGATGTGTCTGATTCCATTTGTTTTATTTCTTTCATCCATTCTTCCATGTTCCTATTGAAGTATAAAAATTTCACAATTGAAAAAAATAAAATTGCTAATAAAACAATGGCAATTAGCAATGAAATATGATGTGCAAAAACAAAAGTTAAGGCAATGAAAATAATGTGTGATAGTACAATAAAAAAAGTGATATGCTTATGCCCCATTCCAGCCATCATCCATAAATGATGTAAATGATTTCTATCAGGTGTGAATGGTGAATTTCCTTTTTTCATTCGAGTAATAAAAACACGAACAGCATCAATAAATGGAATAAAAAGTAATGCTGCTACTAGTTGATAAACTGGTAATGATGTTGATGTGGTTATGCTTTTTTGCAAAGCCATAATTGCTAATACGTTAATAAAAAAACCCAACCCCATTGAACCTGCATCGCCCATAAATATTTTATTTTTTGAAAAATTGAATCTTAAAAATTGAAGTAACGAACCCATAAATGCTACAATTGGTAAAATCCAGATTGACATATTTAAGTTGTAAAATAATATCCCTAAAATACCAAAATTAATAATTGATATACTACCCATCAATCCGTCAACGCCATCCATTAAATTAAAGGCATTGGTAGCAAATGCTAAAAAAATTATGGTAATTACATACTGCCATACTTCACCCAATTCATGTACTCCAAATATTCCATTTAAAGAAGTAATTCTAATGCCAGATGCTGCAATTGCAAATGCAGTAATTAATTGAAGTATTAATCTGTAAATAGCTGGTAAATTACTTCTATCATCCCAAATTGCCATGATAACAATCACCACTGCTGAACCGAAAATTTGAG
>JBDKJJ010000070.1:0-8915 GCA_039796635.1 Bacteroidota bacterium | reverse complement strand
TTAATTTATTTTGCAATGCTAATGGTGGTGTACAAGGTTGGAGTTATGTGGCATATACCAATACTTATTATCCAAATTCAATTCAGCATCAGGATGTAAAATATCCATATTACAACCCTTATGCACGTTTGCAATTAGGCGGAGATTATACCATCAGTAAAAAAGCTACAATTGGTTTTATGGTTAATGAAGGATTTAGTTGGTTAAATAATAACGAATCAATCATGGCTTCCAGTTATAATTTGAATCCCTTGTTTGATTCAACAGTAACAACCACTGGCAAAACAACAGATAAATATTTAGGAAAACTAACTACCAATTTAAACTATGAATATCGATTTGATACAACAGGAAAAAAGATGAATATTGATGTTGATTATTTTCATCAAAAAGGCAACAAACATCGTGAGTACACAGTTGATAATGCAGCATTTATTAGTTCGTACATGAATCGAAATATGTATCGTGCTACTGGAACTCCAATCACTGAAATCATGTCGGCAAAAGTTGATTTTGAAATTCCAATGAAAGAAGTGAAATGGAATTTTGGAATGAAAGCTTCTGATTCAGAAAACGATTTGAATAATTTATATGAGATAGAAAAGGGAAATGAATTTCAAATTGATACAACTCAAACCAATCGATTCATTTATCATGAAGAAATTGAGGCGGCCTATTTTACAGGAACAAAAACATACAAAAAATTTGAAGTAAGCGCTGGTTTACGTGCCGAACATACTCGTGGAGTTGGCTCTGGTTCTACTTCACAAACTTTTTTATTAGATTATACCAAATTATTTCCATCAGCAGTTGTACAATATTCACCCAATCAAAAACACAGTTTTAATTTAACTTTTGCCAGAAGAATTAGCCGACCGAATTATACACTATTCAATCCTTTCAAATTTTATTACACCCCAAATACTTTCATTGAAGGCAATCCAAGCTTGCAACCTGCATTTAATTATCTCACCAAATTTAATTATGCTTACAAATCAAACTTGAATGCGGTGCTACTTTACAACCATATAATCAATTATTTTGACAGAGTTTACACTTTAGATTCGGTACATCAAACAAATATCATTTCACGAAAAAATTTAGGCACTAAAAAAGTGGTAGCATTAGAAATTGATTACACTTTACAACCCACCAAATGGTGGGAAGTAATGGGAAATATGAATGGTGGATTTATGAAATTTATTGCTACCACAAGTGGAGCAAAAAATGAATTTTCAAAGTTTAATTGGTGGACAGAAATCACCAATAATTTTTACCTTAATAAAAACAAAACATTGATTGCAGAATTAAGCGGATATTACTATTCACCACGTCAACGTGATGTGGTGTATTGGGATGAAATGTCAGCAATTGGATTTGGAATAAGATATATGTTGATGAATAGAAATTTAAGTATTGCATTTGCAGGCGATGATATTTTTGCAAAATCATATTGGCTACAAACTAACAAACAGAATAACACAGTTGAATATTCTTATGATGGACATTCGTATCGCTTATCAATTTCCTACAAATTTGGTAACAAAAATATCAGAGGAAAACAAGTGAAAAGTTTGGAAGAAATTCAAAGAACAGCAAATTAATTGAAATCAAAAACATGAAAACTAAAATATTAGTTGCTGGTATAGGTGGCGTTGGTGGCTGGTTTGGTGGAATGATGGAAAAACATTTTGCAGAAAGTAATGAAGTTGAAATTTCTTTTTTAGCAAGAGGTGAACATTTAAAGCAAATTCAACTGCATGGGTTAAAAGTTGTGAAAGGAAATGAAGAGTTTATTGCAAAACCAAAATTAGCAACTGATAATGCAAACGAAATTAGCACAGTTGATTTCATTTTGCTTTGCACAAAAAGTTATGATTTGGAAAAAACAATTTTACAATTGCAGCCTTGTATCAATTCTGAAACTGTTATTATTCCATTTTTAAATGGCGTTGATAGCGTTGAAAAAATACAACAATTATTACCTAAAAATTTAATAGCTGGTGGATGCGTTTATATCGTTTCTTCCATAAAAGAAAATGGTGTAGTGCAGAACAGTGGCAACATTCAAACGCTTTATTTTGGCTTGGATAATAAGGTGAATGATAAATTGATTGCGTTGGAAAGCATTTTTTTAGAAGCAAAAATTGAAGCTACACTTACTCAAAATATTTCTTCAGTGATGTGGGAAAAATTTCATTTGGTAGCAGCTAATTCAACTGCAACCTCTTTTTACAATAATACAACTGGCGAAATTTTAGCCGACAAAACCAAAGCAGAATTTTTATTTTCATTATTGAAAGAAGTTAATCAAGTGGCATTGGCAAAAGGAATTTCATTTGAAAGAGAAATGGTGGAAGCTACTATGAATAAATTAAAATCAATGCCTTTTGAAACTACTTCATCTATGCAACGAGATTTTTGGAAAAAAGATGGAAAGACTGAGCTGGAAACCATTACAGGTTATGTGATAAGAGAAGGAAAATCATTAAACATTTCAACTCCATCATTTGAAATGGCGCATGAAAAATTAAAAGAATAATACATGAATAGCAACATCAAATATATCAAAGCAACAACCGAATATCTTGAAATGCTCATCAGTTCAAGGGTTGCGTTTATGACAGAATTTTGGGGTGAGCAAACAAATGAGGCGGAAGAGAAATTAAAAATGGAATTGAAATCATTTTTCGAAAGAGAAATTCCATTGCAAACTTATGTTTCATGGATTGCTTTGGATGATGAAAAATTAGTTGGAGTTGGTGGCATGAAAATTTATCAAATGCCCGGAAGCTTTAGAGTACCGAACGGAATGATTGGTTATATATTAAACATGCACACCATTGAAAGTCATCGAAAGAGAGGTATTGCAAGTGAAATTGTAAATCGCTTGGTAGAATCAGGAAAAGAATTAGGCGTAGGATTATTTGATTTGCATGCTTCAAAAATGGGTGAACCTGTTTACATAAATGCAGGATTTAAAAAGCACGATGAACCGAGTTATAGAAAAATAATTTTAACAAAATGAAAAAATATTTACTACCAATTTTTGCATTTACTTTCAGTGCAACTCAACTTTTTGCTCAACAAAAAAATCATATTGAACTCAAACAGAAATTACAATCTGTGATTTCAAAATATAAAGCCACCGTGGGTTTGAGTGTGATTGAATTGGAGACGAATGATTCGCTTTCTCTCAACAATCAAAATCATTTCACTATGCAGAGTGTGTTTAAATTTCCGTTGGCTTTAACCGTGATGCATTTAGCTGAAAAAGGAAAATTAAATTTAAAGGAAAAGGTTTTAATTAAACCTGATATGTGGAAACAGTTTGGGTGGAGTCCACTAAAGGCAAGGTATCCGGGTGATAGTTTGTTTATTTCGGTTGATAGTTTAATCATGTATTCTATTTCTTATAGCGATAATCTTTCGTGTGATAAATTGTTTGAAATAATTGGTGGACCAAAAGTTGCCGATGATTTTATTCATAAAATAGGATGCAAAAGAATTCAAATAAAGTTACCAGAAGTTTTGATGAATGTGAGTCGTGAAAAAATGAATGAGAATAATTCAACACCTTATGAAATGAGTTTGTTATTGAAGAAATTTTACGAAGGAAAAATTTTGAAGAAAAAATATCAAGAAAAACTGATGTATTATTTGGTAGATAATTTCACTTCAAATACACGACTGAAAGGAGCATTGCCAAAAGAAATAAAAGTAGCTCATAAAACTGGAACAGGCATTTTTGATACTACTAGAATTGATGCTTGCAATGATGTAGGAATAATTTATTTGCCTAATGGTAGGCATTTAGCTGTTTCAGTTTTCATAATGAATTCATTTGAAAATTATGAAACAACAGAAAAACTAATTGCTATTTTAACAAAAGAGATTTTTGAATTTTATAAATAGAAAACGATGAAAAAAAATTTACTATTGATTTTGATGTTACTGAGCTTTAATGTTAAAGCTCAACGAAATGTAGTTTTAATCATAGCCGATGATTTAGGAACAGACTACTTGGGTTTTTATGAAGACCATGTAGATACAGTTGATGTACCTAATATTCGAAGCTTGTTGAGTAAAGGCATTCGATTTAAAAATTTTATGTCGAACCCAGTTTGCTCTGCTACTCGTTCAACAATTTTAACTGGTAGATATAGCTTTAGAACTGGAGTTGGAAATATTGTAGGAAGCTTAAGCGGTTCAAATGAATTAGATACTTCGGAAGTTACTATCCCTAAAATAATTAAATACACAAACCCTTTAATTGCCACAGCAAATATTGGCAAATGGCATTTGCATAATCCAAGTCCGCCCAAACAATTACAATATCCTAATGTGATGGGATATGACAACTTTGAAGGTCCATTTATTGGTCAACTTACAAGTTATACCAATTGGACAAAAGTTAAAAATGGAGTTTCATCTACTTGCACCAATTATGCCACTTCAGAAAATGTAGATAATGCAGTTACATGGTTAAAATCTCTTACCACAACGCAACCTTTTTTCATGTGGTTGGCATTTAATGCACCACATGAACCTTTGCATTTACCTCCTACCAATTTACATTCTTATTCAACCTTAACAGGAACTGTTGCTGATATTAATGCTCATCCAAAATCTTATTTTAAAGCAATGACACAAGCCTTAGATCATGAAATAGGTAGATTGTTTGACTCCTTAAAAGCCATCAACAAGTATGATAGCACTGATTTTATTTTCATTGGTGATAATGGCAACACTCAAAAAACTGCGCAAATTGCTGATGTAGATAAAGCCAAAGGAACTGTGTATCAATATGGTGTTCATGTTCCTTTAATCATTGCCGGGCCTGATGTAAAAGTTACAGGAAGAACAAGTGATGAATTAATTAATTCAGTGGATTTATTTTCTACAATTTTGGAATTGATGAAAACCACTCATTGGTCAAATTACATTCCTTCAACAAAGCCAGTTGATACAAAAAGTATTATACCCATAATTAACAATCAAAATGCAGCTATTAGACCTTGGTCATTTTGCGAAATTTTTAAACTAAAAACAGATTCGTCAGACGGAAAAGGAATAAGAAATAAAGATTACAAATTGATTCAATTTGATTATGGTAAACAAGAGTTTTATAACTTATCAATTGATGCCAATGAAAGTAATGATTTGTTAAAATTAACCATGACCACCAATGATATAAGCAACTACAACTATTTATGTAGTGAATTAAATCAGTTGATAAACAATGGCTCTTTCTGTCAGTTTTTAAATCCAACTAATGATATTTCAAATGAGATGAAACTAGAAAATTATTTTCCAAATCCGTTTACATCATTTATCAAAACATACAATCATCAACCTACAACAGTTCAGTTGATTAATCCATTAAATCAAATTATTTATCAAGGCAATGAAATTGAAAAACAAGATTTATCATACTTGCCAAATGGTATGTATTTTTTGAAAATAAAAGATAAGAATAAAGTAATTAAGATGGCAAAGGAATGATGGAAACTGCTTGTGTTATTTTAAAAATCGTTTCAACTAGTATTGCCACATAAATATTAGATTGATAGAATACCTAATAATAATTTTGAAAAAGATAAAAAGTTGTTATTGCCAAAAAGCCCCAATGATTGGGGCTTTTTTTATGACTACATTATTCTTCCTCTTTATTTTTAAAAGCCATCAACAAGGCATACGAGCCTTTCACCACAATTAATTTATTTTTAAATTTCTCTGTGTTTTTTACTTCAGTAAATCCGTTTTCGGTAATACCCGTTTCCACTTCTTGCATATTGTATTGCCTATTGCCTTCTTCTATAAAAACATATTCTTTGCCTTCAAATCGCACCACTGCATTTTCATCAATAGCCATCACATTGTTATTCTTCAGTTCAACATCTGCATTCATATACATGCCAGGCAATAATGTTTTATCATAATCTTCAAAATGACAATGCACTTCAGTAATTCCTTCTGAAGTTAAATCTCTACCTAATAAAATAATTTCACATGGGTGCCTTTTTTTGGGTTGTTGATTATTGTATGCCCACATTTTTTGCCCGATAGAAAGTTTATCTACATCCTTTTCTAACACTTGTAAATTCAAGTGAATATCATCAGGATTAACCAACTCAAATAGTACATCAGATGGGTTGACATATTTGCCAATATTCACATCCACCTTTGATACATAACCTGTGATGGGTGAATACACATTGATGCTTTTTGAAATACTTGAAGCCACTAAATTTTGAGGATTCACATTAATCAATTTTAGTTTTTCTTGTAATGCACTTAATGCAATTTTCTGTGTATTGTAATCTAAATTTGCTTGCTGAAAAACCTTATCACTACTTGCTTTATTTTTATTCAAATCTTTTTGACGATTGAATTCAAGTTCTAAAAATTCAAGTTTTGCTTTAGCGGTTAAATAATTTTCTTGCAGTTGAATGTATTGTTGGTCTTCCATGGTAGCAATCACTTCACCTTGAGTTACATGCATGCCTGGCAATAGTTTTGTTGATTTCAAATAACCACCTAATGGCATACTCACTGATACCATGTTTTGAGGAGGCACATCAATTTTCCCTGTCAATTTAATTGTGGTTGAAATATTTTTCACTTTCAATTTTTCTGATTCAACACCAATTGTTTTTTGTTGCTCATTAGTCAATAAAATTGTTGATTCATTTGTTTGCTTTTTTTCAGAATTATTTTCCGAATTATTTTTTGTGTGGCACGATGCTAAAGCAATTAAAGCAACGATTAAATATATTTTATGCATGATTATTTTATTTTGAATTTAAGTATTGAATATTGATAATACTTTCATTTAATGATTTTATAATATCTAAATAATTATTTTGAATAGCCATTGATTGATTGATTAGCATTGTCCATTCTAAATAATTTATTTCACCATTTGCAAATTGCTGCTGAGCTGTTGACTCAATTAATTTCGCATTTGTCAGTGCTGATTTTTCATAATAGCTCACCATTTGCAAATTGTTTGAATACTGCAACTCATAAGCTTTCCATTCATTTTTCATTTCATCAAAATGATTTTGAAAGTTATTGTCGGCTATTTGTTGTTGAATGAAAGATGACTTAATTCGATATTGCTGCGCCTTAAAAAAAATCGGAACGCCAATGCCAATTTGAAATGAATTAAATCTGGTAGATGAAGTATAAAAAGAATTATCAGCTCCGTTTCCTTTTATGCTTGTGTTAAAATAACCAAAACTTATTTCAGGAAGCAATTTTGCTTTTTCAAAATTTGTTTGACTTTTAGCTAATACTTTTTGATGCTGAAATAATTGCAATGAAGGATGATTTTGAAAACTAATTGAATCGTTAGTGAAAATGAAATTCAATTTTAAATCATCTGAAACAGGCATAATCTCATCGGTAGTATTCATCAATAACTGAAGCTTTAACAAAGCCACTTCAATTTCCTGCTGAATACCTTTCAGCTGCAAATGAATGGAACTTTGCATGCTTTCAGCTGATACTTTTTCCAAAACATTGCTTTCGCCAGCAGACAATCGAAGGGTACATTTTCTTAAAAATTCAGCATACATACTATCTGCTTTAATCAATATTTTTTCTTTTTCTTTCCATAATAAAATTACTGAAAACACTTGCTTCACATTTTTTGATAATTCAATTTCTTTCATGGCAACACCTGTTGATGCAGTCATTAATTCTTCATTCAAAATTTTTCGTTGCTGATTATACACCATAGGTAAGCTGAAAGCTTGTACAATACCAAATTTTGTATCATGGTAAATACTATTCATTTGTCCTGCTTCAGTTATAACATTAGTTAGCGGAATAGTTGCATAAGTTTTACTTACTTTTTGTTGATACATCATTTTCAATCTTTCATTCTTCATTGATAAATTGTTTTTCAAAGCTTCATCAATGGCTTGTTTCAAAGTAATTTTTTTTTGTGCTACACAAAACTGGCTATACATCATCAACAATAAGAACCCTATTATATTTTGATATTTCAGATTAATTAGTTTTTTCATTTTGTACATTTTTGTTTTCAAATAAAATATATAGTATAGGCAATACAAACAAGGTTAAAAAAGTTGCAATCATTAATCCACCAATTACAACAGTGGCAAGTGGTCGTTGAACTTCAGCGCCTGCACCATTGCTGATTGCCATAGGCACAAATCCTAATGATGCTACAAATGCAGTTATCAATACTGGTCGGAGGCGCAACTTTGTAGCTTTCATTACAATTTGATTCAAATCATTAATGCCTTGTTTTTTCAATCTATTAAATTCCGCCACTAATACAATTCCATTTAGTACTGCTACTCCAAACAAAGCAATGAAGCCAACGCCAGCACTTATGCTAAAAGGCATTCCTCTGAAAAATAAAAACAAAATACCGCCAATGGCTGATAGCGGAATAGCAGTGTATATTATCAAACCATGTTTGATGGATTGAAATGCAAAAAACAATAAAACAAAAATTAATACTAATGAAATGGGTACTGCAATCATCAATCTTTTTTTAGCAACTTGCAAATTTTTAAACGCTCCACCATAGGTGATATAATATCCTGCTGGCAATTTTATTTTATTTTCTACCTCTTGTTGAAGTTCATTCACAATGCTTTCTACATCTCTTCCATTCACATTGAACCCAACAATAATTCTTCTTTTAGCATCTTCACGTTGAATTTGATTAGGACCAATTTTAATATTAACTGATGCCACCTGATGCAATGGAATTTGATTTTGATTTGATGTTGGTATTAATACATTTCTAACGTCATCAATGTTTTTTCGGAGATTATTATCCAGCTTCACTACAATGTTAAATCTTTTTTCACCTTCATAAATTATTCCTGCTGCCTGCCCAGCAAAAGCTGTATTAACAGCAGTATTAACAT
>JBDKJJ010000069.1:0-21747 GCA_039796635.1 Bacteroidota bacterium | reverse complement strand
ATTTTTTGAACATATTGATGATTGAACCATTTACATTTTTCAAAATCAAATTTAGCTCCTGCCTGATGAACTCTTTCAATGTCGAATAATTTTACCATTTCCTCCAAGGTAAATATCTCTTGAACTACACCAGGATTCCAACCTAACAACACTAAGAAATTGATTAAAGCTTCAGGTAAAAATCCACGTTCACGAAAGCCGCTTTGCAATTCGCCTGTGGCAGTTTTCCAATCTAAACTAAATACAGGGAAGCCTAATCTATCACCATCGCGTTTGCTTAATTTTCCATTGCCATCAGGTTTTAAAATCAATGGAAGATGCGCCCATAAAGGCATATCCGCTTCCCAACCTAAATATTTATACAATAAAATATGCACTGGTGCACTTGGCAACCATTCTTCACCACGAAAGGCATGACTTATCTTCATGGTATAATCATCTACCACCACAGCCAAATGATAAGTAGGCATATTATCAGCCTTCAACAATACTTTATCATCAACTTGATTGGTTTGAAAACTTACCCAACCTCTAATTAAATCTTGAAATTTTACTTCTTCATTCCGTGGCATTTTAATTCGGATTACATGCTTTTCGCCTGCTGCTAATTTTTCTTTCACCACATCAGCAGGAAGGGTTAAAGAGTTTTTCATATATTCTCTTGTAGCCCAATTGTACTGTGGTGCTGGATTACCCGATGCTTTCATTCTTTCTCTCATTTCTTCTAATTCTTCAGGTGTATCAAATGCGTAATAAGCATAACCAGCTTCCACCAATTGTTCAGCATATTGCCGATACATGGGTTTGCGTTCGCTTTGACGATATGGCGCATAATCGCCACCATAGCCTACACCTTCATTTGGCTCGATGCCGCACCATTTTAATGTTTCAATAATATATTCTTCGGCACCTTCTACAAAACGAGTTTGGTCAGTATCTTCAATTCGTAATAAAAAATCGCCACCATGTTTTTTAGCAAATAAATAATTAAACAAGGCTGTACGAACACCGCCAATATGCAAGCCACCAGTTGGGCTTGGTGCAAATCTTACTCTTACTTTTTTACTCATAATGTTGCAAAGATAATTTTTTGAGGTGGCAATTTTTTGAGAGTTGATTATTTTTTACAAAAAAGGCTATCAGAAAAATTAATGAATACAATTAGTAAATCCCAGTTCTTAAATTTTATAATAAAAATGTTGAATAAGTTCGTAAAATTTACATACCTTTGCCCTCCTTTTAAAAAGTGGTGGAAAAAGAATTGAGATTATATGATATTCATTTTGTTGGCTTAAAAGCCGGCGAACACATTTTCAACTATGAAATTGGAAATGCGTTTTTTAAAATAATAGAAGAATCGCCACTACAAAAAGGTAATTGTAATGTGAAGCTAATTTTTGAAAAAGAAGCAACACATTTTGTTCTTAGTTTTAGTATTGAAGGTAATGTAGATGTTGAATGTGATAGATGTACTGCCGACATTAAATATCCCGTGTACAACAATTTTAAATTGTACATAAAATTTGATGACCAGCGTAATACAGGTACAAGTGAAGATGATGATGAGATTATTTACATACCTAGAAGCGATTCAACTATTAATGTAGCTCAATACATTTATGAATATATATGTTTGAGCATACCAATGGTTCGGAATTGTGATTTTTTAGAAGAACAATATAAAAATTGCAACCAAGAGATACTAAAGAAACTAAATCAAGCATCTGAAAGTGAAACAGCTGATGCAAGGTGGGAAAAATTAAAAAACATTAAGCTTAAGTAACATTAAGTTGATTTATATTTAAAATTTAACATTTAACTATTTATAAGTTATGCCAAATCCTAAAAGACGCCATTCAGCTCAACGCCGTGATAAACGCCGTACTCATTACAAAGCAGAAGCACCAACAATTGCTACTGATAAAAATACTGGCGAAGTATATTTAAGTCATCGTGCTTATTGGAGTACTGATGGAAAATTAATGTACAACGGTCAAGTAGTAATGGAAAAATCTTCTAAATAGATTTTTCTTAGCAAGAATATTTTCCGAAAAAATCCGGGTAAAAGTTTTAACCAAATTGTATATTTGGCTGAAAATTTTTGCTTGGATTTTTTATTTATGCAAATTTCAAAACAACCAACATGATAAAAATAGGAATTGATATGATGGGTGGCGATTTTGCCCCACAAGCTACTGCAAAAGGTGTTGCTATGGCTCAAGCCGAATTAGCTGCCGATAACCATTTGGTGCTTATAGGTAATGAAAATATAATAAAAGAAGAACTTCATAATGTAGGTGCTGATGCTGCAAAATTCACCATTGTACATGCACCAGATATTATTGAAATGGGAGAACATCCTGCTAAAGCATTTCAGCAAAAGCCACATTCTTCTATTAGCATTGGTTTTCATTTACTGAAAGAAAATAAAATTGATGTATTTGCAAGTGCTGGTAATACAGGCGCTATGTTAGTAGGAACTCTATTTAGTGTAAAATCTATTGAAGGCATCAGCCGACCATGTATTGCATCAGTAGCACCTAAATTAAATGGCAGCACTGGTGTAATTGTAGATGTAGGTGCTAATGCTGATGTGAAGCCTGAAAACTTAAATCAGTTTGCTTTATTAGGAAGTATTTATGCTGAAGCAGTATTAAAATGTAAAACGCCAAAAGTTGGCTTATTAAATTTAGGCGAAGAAGAAGGAAAAGGCAATTTGGTATTACAAGCTGCATATCCTTTATTAAAAGAAAACAATAAGATTAATTTTATTGGCAACATTGAAGGCAGAGATATTTTTAATGATAAGGCTGATGTAATAGTATGTGACGGATATGTAGGTAATGTTGTATTAAAAATGGGGGAAAATATTTATGATATATTAAAAGAGCAAAATGCAATTACACCATTTTTTGAAAGAGTAAATTATGAAAATTATGGCGGTATGCCAATTTTAGGGGCTAATGCAGCTGTTGTAATTGGTCATGGTGTATCAAATGCAAAAGCGATAAAAAATATGATTATACATAGCCGTGATATTGCAGCTTCAGGAATGGTGCAATTAATTAAAAATGCTATGGCTTAAAAAATAATTTCAGTAATGAATTTTTCTATAGAGGCATTCAAAATAGTTTGGGTGCCTTTATAGTTTTTAAACTTTCCCTTCAACGATTCTGATACTTATTTCTACCAGTATCTTTGTTGAGTTATGTAGTTAGTAATACCGATTACGTTTTCAATATAGTCCATCCCGAAGAAATCGGGACGTTTCACTCATTTGTACTATTTTCAAACTGTATCGGCATTTACCACTTCACAAATCCTAAATTGTTTGGACTATTTTGTTGTTGGAATTGGTATAACATCCTTTGTTATAAAAATCTTGGGCTATAAATTATTTTGCCTCGGGGCGGTGGCGGCGGTGGAATAAACCGATAATGTAACCCTATTTCATTGCTACCAATTGATGTTTTTCGAAGTTGCGAAATGCTTGCATCATAAGAATAAACCAACAATAATTCAGGTTTGATTTGATAAGCAAATAAAAAGATAATTCCGTCAGCAGTTGTTTTTGAAAAGCCTCTAAATCCCAATCCAACTGACATATTTCTTTTATAAACACCTACTGCCATTATATCAATCGTAGTTTTTTTTAAATCAGATTTTACAAAAATTGATGGCGTAAATTTTAAATTAGAATTAATTTCTTTTTGATATTGAGTTTGAAAATAAATTGTTGGCGAATATTGAATAATGCCCGAACCGTTTTGTGTACTGAACTTTAACGGCAATGGCAACAGATGATTAACCGCTATTGAAATGGTGTATTTTTCTTTCAATAAACTTGTACCAATCCCTAAATCAGGTGCAATTGCATTAATTGTACTCGTAGGCAATGAAGCATCATTATGATTAATATTCCCATTTTCATAATCGCCATCTGATGCTCGTAATTTATCGCCATACAAACTATATTGTATTAATCCAGCTTGAATACCAGCATTAAAATATCCTGACTGAATTCTTTTTTTATAGGCATATTGTACTTGTAAATCAGTACTTCGATGAGCAGCTGCAAAATCATTAACCAATGTAATTCCTAAACCACCTTTCAGTTTTGAATTTGGTAAATGTGCATATAAAGCTTGTGAAAATGGCTGCCCTTTAAACAATGTCCATTGACTACGAAATGAGCCACCAGCAGCCAACCCAGTGTAGCTACCAGCTAATGATGGGTTAAAAACTGATGATAAATATGGCGAATGTGAAAACTGTGCATCAGCTTGTGAATAGCTTTTATAAGCTATACTCATGCTAAAAATTAATGCAATAAAATATTGAATAAAAAGTTTCATCTATTCTGTTTCAATGTGCAAAATACAAAAATATTAAGTACCATGATAATTGACTAAGTATATCAACTTTAAAAACGTAAAGAAATTATCTTTGCAAAAAAAAATAAATGAATAGCTGGAGTAAAATTGCCTCGTTGATTTTAAAAAACAGGCTTATACTATTAATTGTTTTGGGCGCATCAACATTGGTGATGGGTTATTTTGCTTCGCAAATAAAAATATCAAATGAGTTTAACCGAAGCATTCCTACTGATAATCCTAAATATATTGAGTATATTAATTTTAAAAAGAAATTTGGTGAAGATGGTAATGTGATGGTAATTGGATTTAAAACCAATAAAATTTTTGAAAGAGATTTTTTTAATTCATTTCAAAATTTTTGTGATTCAATTAAACATATTGAAGGTATTGCAAATGTATTGGCATTTAATAAAGCAATCAATGTTATTAAAGATACAGCAACTAAAAAATTTATTACTCAAAATATTTTTCCGAGCCAAGCAACTTCACAACTTGAATTAGATAGTTGCTTTCAAGTTTTTCATACTCTACCATTTTATAAAGGATTGTTATATAATGATACCAGCCATGCTATATTGATGGCAATTACTATTAAAAAAGATGTGATGAACACATCAAAAAGAATTGTATTGGTGCAGCAAATTCAACAACAATTAAATGTATTTGCATCTTCAAAAAATATTGAATCACACATTAGCGGTTTGCCATTATTAAGAACATTAATTGCTCAAAAAATATCAAAAGAAAGTACACTTTTCACACTTGTATCATTAGGATTAACTGCATTGATTTTGTTAGTTTTTTTCCGTTCGTTTTCAGCCATGTTTTATTCATTGATAACCGTATTTATAGGTGTAATATTTTCATTGGGTTCAATAGTTTTATTGGGCTATAAAATATCTTTATTAACTGCTTTAGCGCCAACTTTAATTGTAGTAATCGGCATTCCAAATTGTGTTTATCTCATCAATAAATATCATACTGAAATAAACAAAGGCATTGATAAAATGCAAGCACTTCACAATGTGATTGAAAAAATGGGAGTAGTTACTTTGTTCACTAATCTTACTGCTGCTATTGGTTTTGGGGTTTTTATTTTCACTAAAAGTGCCATATTATTTGAGTTCGGAATGGTAGCTGGTATAAATATTATTTTAATTTTTATCATCTCTTTAATTTTTATTCCGTGTGTATTTAGTTATTTGCCAACACCATCTGATAAACATACAGATTACATGGAAAACAAATGGCTAACTTCAGTTTTAGATAAAATTGAATTGTGGGTTTTCAGCCATCGAACAAAAGTTTACATAGTTTCATTGCTATTCGCAGCATTTGGTATTGTAGGTATTTTAAAGCTTAAGGCATTAAGTTTTATTGTAGATGATTTACCAAAAAAAGATGTGCTGTACACTGATTTAAAATTTTTTGAAGCCAACTTTAAAGGCATCATGCCTTTTGAAATTGTGATTGATTGTAAAAAGAAAAAGCAAGCTGTTTCGCCTAAAACCTTTACTAAAATTGGGCAGTTGGAAAAACTATTGGCAACTTATCCTGAGTTTTCAAAACCATTAAGTTTGGCTCAAGGTGTAAAGTTTGCAACACAAGCCTATTACAATGGTGATGCTACGCAATTTCGAATCCCAACTGATGAATTTGAACAAGCTTTTGTGTATGGTGCATTAATAAAAAATAAAGGCAATGGCAATCAAATGAATTCGATGCTTGCATCATTTATTGATTCAACCAAACAAACCACCCGAGTAAGCGTAAGCATGATGGATATTGGTAGTAAAAAATTGCCTGAAATAATTGATAGCCTTCGCCCACAAGTAAATAAAATATTTGATACATCAAAATACAAAATAACATTCACAGGTACAAGCGTAACATTTTTAGAAGGCAGTAAATTTATTGTAAATGGCTTACGTGATAGTTTGATTTTAGCATTTTTAACTATCATATTTTGTATGATTTGGTTGTTTAGGTCATGGCGCATTTTATTAATTTCATTAGTGCCAAATATTTTACCAATAATAATTACGGCAGGAATTATGGGTTGGATAGGAATAGCCTTGAAACCATCTACAGTTTTGATTTTCAGCATTTCATTGGGCATTGCCATTGATGTAACAATAAGATTTTTAGTGAATTATAAACAAGAATTAATTACACATCATTTTGATATTCCTACAACCGTAAAACATACCGTTCATGAAACTGGAGTAAGCATAATTTACACATCACTAATTTTATTTGCAGGCTTTTTTATTTTCTGTATTAGTGGTTTTGGTGGTATTATTGCTTTGGGTTTGCTAACCTCATTAACGTTAATTTTATCAATGATTACCAACCTTACTTTATTGCCATGTTTGTTATTATGGTTAGATAAACAAGAGAAAAAATAAAATCACTTTATTTCATAAGTTCTTTCAAAATAATATAAACTCCCATTGAAAGAATGAACCACCCGAATCCTTTTTTGAGTTTATTGCCATCAATTTTTGTGGCTAAAAATCCACCTATAAAAATACCAACAATTGAAATTGCTGATAGAATAAACAACAATTGCCAATCTATTTTAAAGTGACCTAAATCACCAGTGAAGCCAATTAATGAATTTAGTGCAATAATGAGCAATGATGTACCTACAGCTTTTTTCATGGGCAATTTAAATATCATCACTAAAACTGGTATTAATAAAAACCCACCGCCTGCTCCTAAAAAACCAGTTACCAATCCTACCAAAATACCATATTGCAAAAGCTTAATTTTATTATTTTCATTTCCACTTGAAGCTATTTCAACTGGTGAATTTTTTATCATGGATGAAGATGCAAATAACATTAGTATTGCAAACAATACCATGATGAACATAGATTGTGTAACCTGCCAACCAAATAAATTAAATAATTGTTGAGGTATTAGTGGCATCAAAAATTTTCGAGTAACAAATACAATTGAAATGGAGGTTACACCAAAATATAATGCTGTTGAAATGCTTACATTTTTATTTCGATAATTATTAATAGCACCCACTAATGAAGTTGCACCAACTATAAACAATGAATAAGCCGTGGCTTTTGAAGGTGCAATTGAAAAAATATATACCAAAATAGGCATGGTAAGAATTGAGCCACCACCACCAATTAACCCAAGTGTAATGCCTACTAATGCCGCTAATAAATATCCAACTATTTCCATACGCTACAAAGATGATTAAATATTTATCAATAAATAAGCACCAATTGTTACAAATAAAAAAGGCAACTAAAATTTAGTTGCCTTTTGCTTTAGTCTTTTTTAGTAGCTGCTTTATTTGCCATTTCAAAAACAACATTTGCAGTTTCAAAAATGTAGGCATCTTTTTTTAGTGCCTTAAACCATGTTTTCATTTTGTTGGTTTTGTTGGTATCGGCCTCAATTAAAGTTTTGTCATCTGAAGTTAAATCAAAATTTAAATCATATTCAACTTTTGCAAGCTCTTCTAATTTTTTTGAGCGCTCTCTATTTTCATTTTGCTCTTGTACAAATTTTGTATAATTCAAAGTTGATTTATTATCATCTTGTTGTTTTTTTAATCGTTGTGCATTCTTATCAATGCTTGAAAAATATTCATTGTTTTGCAAACGCAGTTTGCTGTTTTTTTTCAATTCATCTAAATTAAAATATCCTGAAAGGGCTGTATAATTAGCTGGTTGAATCTGTGACCATTTCATAGGATGATCTTCCTTCTTTTCACCATAGTCAATATATTCTAAATTATCGGGCAATAAAATATCACTTGCTACACCTCTTAATTGAGTTGCTCCACCGTTAATTCTGAAAAATTTTTGATTCGTTAATTTAATAGTTCCCAATGGTCTGATGTCAGCAGATGCCGTCATATTGTACATATCTAAATCATAAAATCGTTGAACGCTACCTTTTCCAAAAGTTGTAGGGCTTCCGATAATTACGCCTCGGTGATAATCTTGAATAGCAGCGGCTAAAATTTCAGAAGCACTTGCACTAAATTCATTCACCATTATAGCTAACGGACCATCATACACCACATTATTATCTCTATCAGGATACACATAAGGCATTCCTTCTTTACTTTTAACTTGCACAATAGGGCCTGACTTAATAAACAATCCTGCAATATCAACCACATCATTTAATGAGCCACCAGTATTGTTTCTAAGGTCAATCATAATTCCATCTACTTTTTCATTCTTTAACTTTTCAACTTCAATGCGCATATCTTTTCCGCAACGTCTGCCAGTTGGATTATTGAAGTCAGCATAAAATTCAGGAAGATTAATCAATCCAATTTTTTTGCCTTTGTAATTTATGATAGAACTTTTTGCAAATGTTTCATCCATCACCACCACATCTCGGGTAATTTCAACTTCTTCCGTATTGCCATCAGCATGTTTTACAAATAATCTTACTACTGTACCTTTCTTACCTCTAATATGTTTTACAGCATCATCCACTCTTACATCTTCTAATGAAAACCATTCCTTATCTTCCTTTTCAGCAGCTTTCATTATCAAATCTTCAGTTTTTATTTTTCCGTTTTTCCAAGCCGGACCACCAACCACAAGGCTTGTGATTTTTATAAACCCATCTTTTTCTTGTAATGTAGCTCCAATACCTTCCAATCTTCCACTCATTCTGATGTCAAAATTTTCTTTGTCTTTTGGTGGAAAAAAATCAGTGTGTGGGTCAAGTACACCAGTGATGGTGTTTACATATAAAGTAAAATAATCGTCAGCATCAGTTTTATTCAATCGTGAAAAAAAATCTTCGTTGCCTTTCAATATTTTTTTTCGAGCATCTTCTTCTAGCTCGGCAAATGATTTTACCTTTTTTAAAGTAGTATCTTTCTTTTCAATTTGTTTGCGTTGTGTTTCATCTAATTCAAATACTCTTGCCATCACTTGGTACTTCAAACTTTTGCGCCATGCCTCTTTCAGCTCATCCATATTTTTAGCATACACTAATTTTTTGCCATCTAAAATTATATCTTCATTCACTGATAAATCAAATGGTTTATCTAAAAATGATTTATAAAATCCTTCCGTTTCAGCTACTCGTTGCTTGAAAATTTTAATTGTGGCTTCATAAAATTCAGTTGATGGTGTATTGATTTGGTCATCAATTTTTATTTTGTATTTTTTTAATTCTTCAATATCTGATTGAAGAAAAAACTTTTTGTTGTAATCCATTCGTTGCAAAAACAAATTGAACACATCTATTGAGAAATCATCATTAATCTCTTTAGGCTGAAAATGTTGGTCCTTAATACTTTCAGTTACTGCTTGAATGATGGCCTTTTGCTTTTGAGGATTAGTTTGTGTTTCAAAACTAAACGCAAGTACACAAGGTATAAATGCCACTAACAAAATGAATGATAATTTTTTCATAAAAAATAATTTAAAAAAAGTTTACGCAATTTACAACTCAAGTGGTGTAAGAAGCAATGTTTTATACATAATAATTTGTGAATTGAAATTTCAAAGAAGCCTATCTTTACAAAATGAAAGAAATAAGTTTCGCAAACCATCAAGCGCCTGTTTTTACTTTAAAAAACAAAAAGGTAATAAAGCTTTGGTTGGAAAAAGTAATGAAGCGATATAACAGAACACAATTTGAAATTGCCTATATTTTTTCAAATGATGAATATGTGTTGCAAATCAATCAACAGTTTTTGCAACATGATTTTTATACTGATATTATCACCTTTGATTATTCAACAGCAACAAAAATTGAAAGTGAAATTTATATCAGCATTGATAGAGTGAAGGAAAATGCAATTCAGCATTCATCAACATTTAAAGAAGAATTACACAGAGTGATTATTCATGGCGTATTGCATTTGTGTGGTTTAAAAGATAAAACAAAAAAGCAAGAAGTTGAAATGCGAAATGCTGAAAATGACGCTTTACTTTTACTACAAAAAATGTTGAAGAATTAATTATAAAAACGCCATTAACTCTTGCATACCAATAGTTGCAGGCTTTTCAATGGCAGTTAAATTTTTCAGTTTAGGCAAATTAGGCAGCTTTTTATCAACCACATAAATAGGTGTGTTGTAAGGCACATAGTTAACCAAATTTGCAGCCGGATAAACTACCAATGAAGTTCCCACAATTATTAATATATCTGCTGTTGAAACTATATTAGCTGCTGGTTGTATCATTGGTACATCTTCGCCAAACCATACAATATGTGGGCGCAATTGAAATCCATCTTCACCTTTATCACCAACCTTTAAATCTTTATTGTATTCATAAAATTTAGGTTTCACAGGGTTTGTAGTTCTGCACAATACAATTTCACCATGCAAATGCATTACATTTTTGCTTCCAGCTCGTTCATGCAAATCATCAATATTTTGAGTAATAATTTGCACATCATATTTCAATTGAAACTCTGATAATATTTTATGCGCTGCATTTGGTTTTGAATTCAAAACTTGCTGCCTGCGATGATTATAAAAATCTAATACCAATTTTGGATTTTGCAGAAAAGCTTCTGGCGTTGCCACTTCTTCAATCTTATGATTTTCCCATAATCCATCACCATCTCTAAAGGTTTGAATACCACTTTCAGCACTAATTCCTGCACCTGTAAGTACTACAATTCTTTTTTTCATTTTAAAATAAATTTGAAATTTTAAAACTATTATGCATCAATAAAATTTTTGAGTTAGCATTTCGTTCAACATGAAAATGCATCTCATTAAATATTTTCATTAATTCCTGCATGGCATCAATTGATAACTTGCCATTAAGATAATTGCAAAATGCTTTTTCTCGTTCGGGTAAACTATTAAAATTTGTTTGATTATTTACTACACTTTGGCGAACCAAATGCAACCCATATTTAATAAAATATTTAGTGTTATCTCTATTAAGCTTAGCTATTTGCTCATTAACAGAAGCCCAATCTTTTTTATTTTTTCTGATTAATAACTGCATCCAATCCAAAAAAAGTTTTTCAATGGAATCATCTTTTTCTGAAAGTAATTGCAAGGCTCCTCGATAATTTCCGTCAGCCAATGAGGCTATGGTTGAGGCTTGTGTGGCATCTATCTGTTTTAATTCAATCAGTCCATTTTTTATATCATCATCAGTTAAAGGTGGAATTTTAGTGAGTTGTGTTCTTGATTGAATGGTACCTAAAATTTGTTCGTAGTTTTCGGCGATTAAAATAATAATTGTTTTTTCTTCAGGTTCCTCAATTTGCTTTAGCAATCTATTGCCATCATTGCCTAAATATTCAGCCATCCAAATAATTAAAAATTTATAGCCACTCTCAAAACTTTTTAATGAAAGAAAATTTAAAATTTTACCACACTCATTTGCATTAATATTTAGCTGTGCATTGCCTTCATTTTTCTGAATCTGCATCCAATCATTGTAATTCAAATAAGGATTTTCAACTACAGCAGCTCTCCATTCTTTAACCCATTCATCACAAAAAGGCGTTTGACCTGCTTTATAATCTATATCAGGATGCTTTGTGATTGGCATTGAAAAATGAATATCAGGATGAATTAA
This sequence comes from Bacteroidota bacterium, assembly GCA_039796635.1. Lineage (GTDB taxonomy): Bacteria > Bacteroidota > Bacteroidia > Chitinophagales > CAIODY01 > CAIODY01. The sequence goes on along the minus strand of JBDKJJ010000069.1, from coordinate 9,818 downwards.
TTTCTGAACTTTTTTACATCCACTACATTTTCCGCATGAATCAAAAGCTGTTTTTTCTTCACAAACAATATATTGAATATAAGCCAATGCTAATGGCAATGCGCCTGTGCCTTCATTGCCCAAAAACAACTGTGCATGAGCTATTGAGCCTGAATTAACACTATTTATTAAATGTTGTTTTAATGAATGCTGCCCTATTACTTGATTGAATTGCATTAAATTTTTGAATATTATTTCTGACCTCAAGATATATTAAAAACACAAAACCCCGACTTTAAAAAGTCGGGGTTCGTAAAGTTCCTCAAACCCAATCAGAACTTTACCTTTTATGAAAACACTGACGTAAAATTATTATTTTTTTTCGATTGCAAATTTTTTTTTTTGAATACTTCAAATTTTTTGATTCATAATTTTACTACAAACATTTATATTCATTGTATTTTAGCGACTATATTAATTATGCTAAAAACATCAAACAAAATATATATTGCTGGTCATAATGGAATGGTGGGTTCAGCATTGGTTAGATATTTTAACAAAAATGGATATACTAATATCACTACAAAAACATCTACCGAATTAGATTTAAGAAATCAACAAGCATTAAATCATTTTTTTGAAACTGAAAAACCAGAATTCGTTTTTATTGCTGCTGCAAAAGTAGGCGGCATTATGGCAAACAAAACTTTTCCTGCTGATTTCATTTACGATAATTTAATGATTCAAACTAACTTGATTCATGCCGCTTATGTACATCAAGTTAAAAAATTATTGTTCTTAGGCTCATCTTGTATTTATCCAAAAATGGCTCAACAACCATTGCTTGAAAGCTATCTTTTAACTGGTGAGTTAGAGCCAACCAACGAGCCTTATGCTGTGGCAAAAATTGCTGGCATAAAAATGTGTGAAGCCTATAGAACGCAGTATGGTTGCGATTTTATTTCAGCCATGCCTACTAATTTATATGGCACCAATGATCATTATGATTTGAACAACTCACATGTATTACCTGCATTATTACGCAAGTTTTACGAAGCCAAAATTCACAATAAAAATGAAGTAATTATTTGGGGAACAGGAAAGCCCTATCGTGAGTTTTTGCATGTAGATGATGTGGCAGAAGCTTTAGTATTTTTGATGAATAACTATTCTGAATCGCAACATATAAATATTGGAACAGGAAAAGACATTACTATTTTTGATTTAGCACATTTAATAAAAAGTATTGTTGGTTTTGATGGAAGAATTATTTTTGATGAATCAAAGCCTGACGGAACGCCAAAAAAACAAATGGATGTAAGCAAAATTCAGCAATTGGGTTGGCATCATAAAATTGAATTAGAAGAAGGCATAAAACAAACTTATACTGAAATAAAAACACTTAACTTTTTAAATTAAAAACAAAAGATATACTCTATAAATCATGTTAAAATACGTTATCAAACTAAAAGAATTTTTACTCTACTCACAATTGCTTACTATTTTAAAGCCATTCAGCAATTTTTTTCATACAATTTATTATTTCAATCGTCTTACTTCATTTGTAAACCAGCACAAAAATGGATTATTAATAAATGATTTTTATGTGTCAAAACGTGATTATAACAAACGTTATAAATTATATGAAACTGTTTCAACGGCTTATCAAAAAAACACTGAATCCATTATCTATCTTGAATTTGGTGTGGCATCGGCCTTATCATTTAAATGGTGGTTGAATCATAACACTAACAATAATTCCATGTTTTTCGGCTTCGATACATTTGAAGGTTTGCCTGAAAATTGGGGAAACTTTTATGTGAAGGGTGATTTGGCACATGGTGTACCCGATATCACTGATAAACGTGCTATGTTTTTAAAAGGCTTATTTCAAGATACTTTGCCTAATTTTATTGAACAACATAAATCGGAATTACAACAACCTAAAATTATTCATTTAGATGCTGATTTATATTCAGCTACTTTGTTTGTATTATCTCAATTATATCCTTATTTAAAAAAAGGCGATTTAATTTTCTTTGATGAATTTTCAGTACCAACCCACGAGTTTAAAGCATTTGACGAGTTTACACAAACTTGTTATGTGAAATTAAAACCCATAGCAGCAGTAAATAATTTTTATCAAACAGCGTTTGTGGTGGAGTAATTATTCTCCTAAAACAAAAAAATCCCCGATAAAATTTATCGGGGATTTTTTTTATTAGAACGGAGGTTCATCTCCTAAATCATAATCAATTTTTGCTTCGCCATTTGTACCTGAACTTCCGCTCATGTCGTTATTCATACGGCTTCCTAAGGTAGTATAAATAGGCGGTGTGTTACCGTAATCAGCTGGTGCAGCAACATCATCCCACTCTTCAAATTTAGCCAAGTTGTGTACAAATTTAATGGGCACTGTTTCTAACGAACCATTACGATGCTTTGCAATAATCACTTCTGTTTTTCCTTTTATTGGTTGATTATTTTCATCTACTTCAATACCATAATAATCACCACGATAAAGAAACACAACCATATCAGCATCTTGTTCAATCGCTCCTGATTCACGTAAATCGCTTAGTTGTGGGCGCTTGGTGCCTCCACGTGTTTCAACAGCACGACTTAATTGTGATAAGGCAATTACAGGTATATCTAATTCTTTAGCAATATTTTTTAATGACCTTGAAATGGTGCTGATTTCTTGTTCTCTATTTCCTCTGTTATCACCACCACCACTCATTAATTGTAAGTAATCGATAATAATCATTGAAATGCCATGTTGCATTTTTAATCTTCTTGCCTTTGCCCTTAATTCAAAAATATTTAAAGCTGGCGTATCATCAATATAAATTGGCGCATCTGATAATTCACGAACTTTGGCTTCTAATTGTGCTAATTCATAATTTGCCAAATTACCTTTCCTTAATTTTTCCATTGGCAATGATGCTTCAGCAGCCATCAAACGTGTAGTAAGCTGCAATGAACTCATCTCCAACGAAAATAATGCAACAGGTTTGTTTGCCAACATAGCAGCATTTCGGGCCATGCTTAATACAAATGATGTTTTACCCATACCTGGTCTGGCTGCAATGATTACCAAATCACTACGTTGCCAACCACCAGTAACTCTATCTAAATTAATAAAGCCTGAAGCCACACCTGTTAATTTATCTTGGTGTTGAGCTGCTGCTAAAATTTCTTTTTTCGCTTGTTCAACCAATGAACCAACATCAGCATAGCCACGGCGCATGTTTTGGTTGGTAATATCAAACAAGCTTTTTTCGCTTTTATCTAATAATTCAAAAACATCGGTAGTGTCTTCATAAGCATCACGAACAATTTCAGTTGAAGTTCTGATTAACTCACGTTGAATAAATTTTTGAGAAATAATACGAGCATGAAACTCAACATTGGCCGCTGTAGCCACTCTATTGGTAAGCTCTGTAATATAATAGGCACCACCAGCTACATCCAAATCACCTGTTTTTCTTAGTTCTTCAGCCACCGTTAAAATATCAATCGGTTCAGATTTGCCAAATAATCTAATGATAGCTTTATAAATTAATTGATGAGCTTCAACATAGAAACTTTCAGGTTTTAAAAAATCAACTATGGATGGTAATGCATCTTTTTCAAGCATTACAGCGCCTAAAACAGCCTCTTCCAAATCACGAGCTTGTGGCGGCACTTTGCCAAATACAAATTGCGAAAGATTGGCATCGTTGGTTTTACGTTGCTTGAATCGAGCGTTAGTGTTTTTATTATCAGTATTTTGTTCTGCCATAATATGCTATTGCAAATTAATCTTTATTTATTTTTTTAACGAATCAAAAAATAGTTTCAGTTTTTATGGAAGCGAAAACAAGCCCATCGAAAATTTTTTATTTTTTTCGAAATAAATTAGCGATAAAAATTGGGAACCATTTTGAAGAACAACACGAATTGATTTTTTGCAGAATGCAGCAAAATCAATGCTTTTCAATTGTTCATACAGCAAAGAAGAATAATTTAACCTTAATTTAAAACTCTTTTTTCAATTTTATTTTTACACAAGCTTACCAACGTTTCACACACATTTCACAAGTTTAATAATGCCAAAAATTGATATTGAGCAAATATGTTGAAAGATTTTTTTTCTTACTGCTATTGAATTGTGGTTTCAAAAATTATCTTTGTTTTTTACTAAAACTAAATTTAGAAATGAAATTTATTGTATCAACCACAGCTTTATTAAAACAATTACAAAGTATCAGTGGTGCATTAGCAGGAAACAAAGTATTGCCTATTTTAGATAGCTTTTTGTTTGATATTCAAAAATCGAACCTAACACTTTGCAGCAGTGATTTAGAAACCAGCATGATTACTTCATTAGAAATTGAATGTAAAGACAGCATCAAGGTAGCTATTGAAGGAAAACAATTAATTGATGTTTTAAAAAACTTAACTGAACAGCCACTTACTTTTAATATTGATGCCGAAAATTATTCGGTTGAAATAAATTCAGATAATGGTATTTATAAATTGAATGGTGAAGATGGTGATAACTTCCCCAAAGTGCCAAAAATGAATACTGATGCTGAACCTATCACAATGGCTGGTAGTACATTAGCACACATCATTGGGTCAACATTTTTTGCTATAGGTACTGAAGAATTGCGCCCAGCCATGACAGGTTTATTTTTTCAATTAAATACTGATGGAGCAAGTTTTGTAGGCACTGATGCTCATAAATTAGTTTGCATAAAACGTAGTGATATTAGCTATAAAGATTCGGCAAATTTTATCGTGCCGCGTAAATCAATTGGTATTGTTAAAAATATTTTACCGAATGATTTAACGCCAATTTCAATTACTTACGACAAAAACAATGCTTACTTTGATTGCGGTAAAATTCAATTGGTTTGCAGATTAATTGATGCTAAGTATCCTGATTACGAAGCGGTTATTCCTGCTGAAAATCCTAATCAATTATTTATTTCAAAAGATGATTTATTAGGCGCATTGAAACGTGTTTGTATTTTCAGTAATAAAACTACAAATCAAGTTGCTTTAAAATTAAAAGGAAGTGCATTGCGTATTGAAGGTCAGGATTTAGATTTTAGTAATGAAGCTAATGAATCATTGGCTTGTAACTATAATGGTGCTGATATGGAAATAGGATTTAATGGTAAATTTTTAATTGATATGCTTACAGCTATTAATGCTGAAAACATCAGATTGGAAATGAGCACACCATCACGAGCAGGGATTATTTTACCAGAAACTCAACCAGAAAATGAATCATTATTAATGTTAATCATGCCAATTATGTTGAGTGGTAGTTATGATTAAGTTTTGAAATAAATTATTTTACAAAAGCCTTATCCGTGGATAAGGCTTTTGTATTTTCTACCCTACATGAAATAATTTAGCAATACTAAATGCTGCCGCTGCCGCCAAGGCGCCAATTGCTGTAACTTTAAGTGCCCCAGCAAATAATGGCTGCCCTGTTGCCTTACTTTTGAAATATCCAAATGCAAACAAACAGATTAAAGTGACACCACAGCTATAATACAAAGCTGTTTGAGCATCGGCTACAAAATAATAAGAGCTTAAAGGAATTAAACCACCAGCCACATAAGATAAAGCAATAGTGATAGCACTTTTTCTTGCTCTATTTGCATCAGGTTTATCTAATCCTAATTCAAATTTCATCATAAAATCAACCCATTTATTTTTATCCTTTGATAATTCTATAACCACAGTATCCGCTGCATCATCACTTAATCCATAATGCGTTAAAATTTCTTTCACTTCATGCTTCTCTTTTTCAGGCAAATTTTCAACCTCATCATATTCTCTTTTTAATTCACTATTGTAGTGATCAATTTCAGTTCTGCCACTTAAATATCCGCCCAAACCCATGGCTATACTGCCTGCAATTATTTCAGCAATACCAGCCGTAAGTATTATAGATGTACTACTAACTGCTCCACTCAAACCAGCAGCTAATGCAAATGGAACTGTTAAACCATCACTCATTCCTATCACAATATCTTTTACGGTATCGCTACTTTCAAAATGTTCTTCAGTATGATGCATTTTTTAACTATTAATTTTATTATTTAACAATATTAAAATTTATTTTTGGCATGGTGTTTATTAAAATATAAATCTACCATTTTTATTTTTTCAACTTAAATTATTTTATATCAATGAAAAAAATTACACTTTTTATTATTGCGTTAATTTCACTTAGTGTTACAGCATTTGCCCAAAAAGGCAACTTGATTTTATTTACTGAAGAAGGCGAAAGATTTACTGTAGTGATGAATGGTGTGCAACAAAATGCATCGCCTGAAACAAACGTAGTAATCCGTAAAATGCCTCAAGGATTATATATTACAAAAATTATTTTTGAAGATAAATCATTAGGCATTGTAAATGATAAAATAAATATAGTGCCAGGGCATGAAAGAACTTTTAACATCAGAAAAAAGAAAGAAACTTATTTAGAAAAACGTGTAAAAAATGAAGCTTCTATCATTAAAGACGGAAAAAGAAATGAAACACCAGCCCCTGAGCGTTATGTAATTAGATTGGTAAGTGATAATGATATTCCGATGAACTATCCGCCACCAGCTGCTAATGAAAGGGTAATTATTTTTGGTCAAGCTGCGCCAACTTCAACTACTACTGTAATTGATAACGGTAATACAGTTCATCAAACTACCACTACTACCACAACCACTAATGGCGACCCTGATAATGTAAATATCAATATGAATATTGGTGGAGTTGGTGCTGGCATTAATGTAAATGCAAGTGGAATGGGCGGCGCAACTACAACCACTCATCAAACTACTACTGTTACGCATACATCAACTGGTGGTAATTATCCTCCGCCTACTGAAACAAGAGTAGTATATGTAGATGGTTATAACGGACCTATTGGTTGCCCACGACCAATGAATCAAGAAGAATTTCAAAGTGCTAAACAATCTATTTCTTCCAAAACATTTGAAGATTCAAAATTGAAAATTGCTAAACAAATTGTTGGTGCTAATTGTATCACAGCTACACAAGTTCGTTCAATTATGAAGTTATTTACATTTGAAGCAAGCAAATTAGATTTTGCAAAATTTGCTTACCCTTATACTTACGACCAAAAAAATTATTACAAAGTAAATGATGCTTTTGAATTTGAAAGCTCAATTGATGATTTGAATGGTGCTATCAATCAAGGAGAGTAAATTAAAAAATTACACTCACTAAAAAAGCCTTATCAGTTTGAACATGCCCCAAAAAGTTATACACTAATTGGGGCATTTTTTATGGAAAGAAAATAATCAAGCTTTGAGATTTTAAGTTGGTAAAAACCATCATCTTATACCAATTCCAACAACAAAATAGTCCAAATTATTTTGAAGTTTTGAAGTGGTAAATGCCGATACAGTTTGAAAATAATACAAATGAGTGAAACGTCCCGATTTCTTCGGGATGGAATATATTGAAAACGTAATCGGTATTATAACTATGAAAATTGCTTAGTATTTAATAAATCAGGCAACAAATATCTACCCAAAAAAAATCAGAGTCCATTAAAATGGTAACCCGTCATCATCGTTTTCGTTTCTTAAATCAATAAATGGATTATCTGCTGGCGAAATATTATTCTGTTCAGTTGACTTTTCATTTGATGAATTAGTTATCAATTCTATTTTCCAAACTTTCACATCAGTGTACCATTTACCATTAAATTCACGACTTTCTAAATCAAAAAACGTTTCTACTTCATTGCCCAGTTTCAATATTTCATTTGAAACTTTATCACCCCAAATTGTTACACAAATTTTTTTAGGATATTCTCCAAAGGTTTCTAAAATAATATTTTGTTTTTTCCAAACTCCATTTTTGCCGCTTCCTGTCTGAGGCTCAAGCAATTGATTAATTTTTGCTTTGAATTGCATATTTATTATTTGTTTATTTTTATTTACAAACCATGATTCAGCATTATGATTTTCAGTAGTTACTTTTGCTCAACAAACTCATCGTAATGGTCATACTGAGCTTGTTGAAGCATTTTCAAAATTCTATTGCGAAATCTGAAATAAATGAAATCTATTTTTATTAATTAAAAATAATACTTTTTAGTTTCTAAATCATTACTTAATAACTATAAGGAGAGGTCTATTATTATTTCATCTAAATAAATCCTGCCTTCCTTTTTAATCTTTTCATCATTTAGTTTAAATGAGCCACATTCATAGATGTTTGTAATTTTTCCATCTTTTATTTCAAAAAGCAAATCCATATAATTATTGGTTTTGTTACCAATAAATGAAAACCCCTTGCAGCCTTTACTACAATTGGTACATACTCCTTCAAAACTATTTAAAAGGTTATTTCCTTTTGAAAAAAACGTATCGAATACAATTTGAAGTTTATCAATAAAAATTTCTTTTTTTAACCCATAATAGGTTATGCCATTATCCAAAATTGCATCAATCATTTCTGTATCCATTTTGTGTATGAAATGCACAATAGCATCTTCCTGTGTGATAATTCTTTTCATTTTATAAAATTATTTTTGTAGTTAGTTAATTGATATAGTTTCTTTCAAATTATTAAATATCAGCCCCACATATTCGGGTGTAATACAACTATATTTTATTACTGAATCTAAGAAATTCATCTACTTTTTTTTGATAACTTTTGTCATGCTAATGGAAATTTCAGGGGTAAGCATAATAAAGATTTTACTATTATCTTTATTGATGTAAAATGCAGCATTCTCATCAGTTTGATAAATTGTATAAAAATCACCTGTTCCTAAACTTCCTTCTCTTGTATTAGTGATATTGAATGTATAATCACCGATACCTTGCAAATCCAGCGAAATAATATTTTTTATTATATTCAATTTCACCACAGCTCTATCAATTTGTTCATCTTTTTTATCCCTGCGTAATTTCACATCGCTTGATGAAAAAGTTTGGGCTTGAACAACAAATATGTTCATAGTAAATACTAATGCTAAAAATAAAATGCTTTTCATAAATTGAGTTTTAATATGGAAAAATAATAGATTCATATTCCTGATCAACATCATAATCACTGATACCATCTTCGCGTATTTTAAATTGATATAATCCTACATTATCAGTATCATAAAAAATAGTTACCGCAAAATTATTATTGCAATAAAAGTGTGTGGCATTATTCTCAGCATCTTTATCAATGCCAAAAATTATATGTTCAGCATTAATTGGTCCGGTTATATTAATGCGCTTCCTGTCAATATCAATTTTCACACTAATGCTGCTGGTTTGATTACTATAAGGCTTGTTAGTATTAGGATAATAAACCCTGTATACTTCACCTTTAAATGTTTGGGCATTAGCTGCTGCACTTAGCATTAATAATGCAAGAATGAAAAAATGTTTCATGAGGTGTAGGTTTTAAATTCAGTTATTGATTGCAATAGTTAATTGCAAACGGTTACTTAGTTTTTATTTAATCTTTGGCCGATAAAAAAAAGGGAATCGATAGTAAAGTTGTACGCCAAGTTTTTAGAATGGTTTCAAAAAATTGAAAATAAATTTTGAGATTAAAAAAATGTTGGAAATGGTATTAACTGGGAATTAACAGCTTGGAATTGGATAAAACTTATTTCATACTGTACATTAATAACAATCGCATTTTCCTTTAATTCATATTTACTTTCACATTCATTATTGGCAAGGTTTTGAGCTGCGAAATAAACTCATCTGATGGTTCAACTTTAGTAGCTGATTTTAATAACACCACATGGTTTTCGGCTATATCAATTAGTTTAATTTTGAGCATACAGCTGCCAG